>NZ_JBREBQ010000027.1:0-42358 GCF_052906625.1 Geobacillus sp. CCR
CATGCGGTCTTCGGTGTTATCCGGTATTAGCTCCGGTTTCCCGGAGTTATCCCGGTCTTGCGGGCAGGTTGCCCACGTGTTACTCACCCGTCCGCCGCTGACCAAACCAGAGCAAGCTCCGATTTGGCCCGCTCGACTTGCATGTATTAGGCACGCCGCCAGCGTTCGTCCTGAGCCAGGATCAAACTCTCCAAAGAAAGTTGATTGGCTTTTCGGATTGTCCAGCTTCGGCCGCTATCGGCTCGCGACGCTTCGTGTCCCGCTGCGGCGGGCTAAGCCCGCTCGCGGGCCTCTCAGCGCGTTTCGCCGATAGGCAAGCGGCCTCAGCTTTTCGCATTGTCCAGCTTCGGCCCGCCGCCTCTCGGGGTCAAATAACCTTCGCCTTCGGGATTGTAAATCCCTGCAGGCGAAGAACATTTGCCCATCGCGGCGACCCGCGAGCCTCAGCTTTTCTTATGACGCTTGCGTTTTGTTTAGTTTTCAAGGAGCTTTTTCGCTGTCCCTTAATGATGACAGCTATTAAATAATAACCCATGGACAACGAAAAGTCAACAACTTTTTTATTTCTTTACCGTCACAAGCAATGTTGATTGTATCATGTGGATGTTGTTTAGGCAATAGTATTTTTTGGAACTGACACTGATCAACCTTGCACCATTTCCTCGATATATATGTCCCGCTGAACGCTTAGTGACAGCAACTGTCCGGTTTCGATGATCTTGACGATCGGCCGGGCTGGCTCGTCCGAAGGAATAAACATAACTTCAGCCATTTCGCCGTTGGAGAGTTTGACGACGGCTCCTGTTTGTAGGCCGATGAGATTGTTCACCAGCGCGGCGACAGCTTCTGTACTCAGTTTGCCGAACTGCTCCCTTTGCATCGTTTCAATGGCCCGAAACGGCGACTGTTTGCGACGGTATAACCGTTCTGAAGTCATGGCATGGTAGACATCAGCGACGGCAACGATCTGGCTGTAAGGGTGAATTCTTTCTGCTTTTACTCCGAGCGGGTAGCCGCTGCCGTCATTTCGTTCATGATGTTGCAACACAGCAAGTTTTGCCCCATGGTTTAGCGCAGGGATTTTTTGCACCATGCGGTAGCTGAAGACAGGGTGCTGCTTTACTTCATTGAACTCGGCTTCAGTGAGCGCTGACGGATTTGTCAAAATTCTCTTACTTACTTTCGCCATGCCACAGTCTGCTAGCACACCGGCAAGGGCGATTTGGTGGCATTCCCCTTCGCTGTATCCAAGCTGCATGGCCAAAAAGCCCGCGAGCAGCCCGACGCTGACGGCATGATGGTGCAAATATTCGTCCTTTGTTGCGTAATGATGCAACATAAGCAACTCCCGTTTTTGGCCCGCCATTCGTTCAAAAAGCGAAATGATGACCCCTCTGATTTCGCCGATATCAACCGGCAAACCGGCTTGCCACGATTGAAACCATGTTTTGTATCGTTGGACCGCCTCTAAGTAGAAGGCCATCGGCTGTTTGGCAACCGCCGTTGATGCGGAATCGACGTTGGGAAATGGTTCACCGTTAGCAAGCAATGGTTCAACGTCCACTTCCTCAACGAGGAATTTTTCAAGTACGAGTAGCAACGGTTTCGTGATCACGGTGTTTTTCGGTATAATTGGACGTTTCGTCTTGCCGAGCACATCTTCAGCGAGCACGCATCCTTCGCGAAGCTGGGAGCGTTTCACACGGACCATCGATTAGTGCCCCCTTTGTCTTTTTTTCTCTGTATTTCTATCGTAACATGATTTTGGCCGCGATGGCAGGCTTTTGAAACAGAAAAACGACGCCCCGCGCCTATAGGCGAAGCGCCGTTTCCGTTAGGCTGAATGATCTTCTTCTTTATTCCTCGTCCCTTTCTTCCTCAGGCACTTTCGCCACCGTAGCGACGCACTCATGCCCATCTTCGCCAGAGAGGCGAATGAGCTTAACGCCTTGGGCGATTCTTCCCGTCCGAGAAATATCGCTGACGGCAATGCGAATGAGCACGCCGCCGGTCGTGATCACCATGACGTCTTCATTGCCGACGACGGTTGTCACCGCAACGACAGGACCGTTTTTATCCGTGACGTTGCACGTTTTCAATCCTTTGCCCCCGCGGCTTTGCACGCGGTATTCCGAGGCCGGAGTGCGCTTGCCGAACCCTTTTTTCGTGACGACAAGCACATCATGATGGTCTTCTAAAATTTCCATGCCAACTACTTCATCCCCGTCATCAAGCGTGATCGCTTTGACTCCAGTCGCGCTGCGGCCCATCGCCCGCACGTCGGTTTCCGGAAAACGGATGAGCATGCCGTTTTTCGTACCGATGATCAAATGCTTTTTGCCATCCGTCAGCCGGACAGAAATCAGTTCATCCCCTTCGCGCAAATGGATGGCGATAAGCCCGTTGTTGCGAATATGGGCGAACGCTGAAAGCGGGGAACGTTTGGCAATTCCTTGCTTTGTCGCAAACACGAGGTAGCGTTCATCGCTAAACTCGCTTTCAATCGGAATCATGGCGTTGATCCACTCATCTTTATCGAGCTCAAGCAAGTTGATGATCGGCAGCCCTTTGGCTGTGCGGCCGAATTCCGGAATCTCGTAGCCTTTTGCCTGATATACTTTCCCTTTATTCGTGAAAAACAGCACGGTGTCATGAGTCGACGTAATGAGCAAATGTTCGACAAAATCGTCTTCCGCCGTATGCATGCCTTGCACGCCCCGTCCGCCGCGTTTTTGGCTCCGGTACGTCGATAAAGGCAAGCGCTTGATGTAGCCTTTATGAGTAAGCGTGATGACGACATGCTCTTGCGGAATTAAATCCTCGTCATCGAACTGCTCAACGGCTCCTGAAACGATTTCCGTGCGCCGCTCATCGTTGAACCGCTCCTTAATTTCGCTCAGTTCATCGCGAATGATTTGCAATACTTTCTCTTCGTCGGCCAATACGCCTCTCAGTTCTGCGATCAGACGGACAAGGTCTTGGTATTCTTGTTCGATTTTTTCCCGCTCAAGGCCGGTTAACCGTTGCAGGCGCATATCCAAAATCGCCTGCGCTTGCCGTTCACTGAGTGAGAACCGCGCCATCAGCCCTTCGCGCGCCGCCTCCGTTGTCTGTGAGCGGCGGATGAGGTCGATCACTTCATCCAAATGGTCAAGGGCGATGCGCAACCCTTCCAGAATGTGAGCACGCGCCTCGGCTTTTTTCAGCTCAAACGCCGTCCGCCGGCGGATGACGGTTTTTTGATGGTTTAAATAATGCTCCAAACACTCTTTTAAGTTCAGCACTTTCGGCTCGCCGTTTACCAAAGCAAGCATGTTGATGCCAAAACTCGTTTGCAATGCCGTATGTTTGTACAAATTGTTCAACACAACCTTCGCGTTGGCATCGCGCCGCACTTCGATAACGATGCGCATGCCGCTCCGATCCGACTCGTCGCGCAAGTCGGTGATGCCGTCAATTTTTTTGTCGCGCACAAGTTCGGCGATCCGCTCGATCAGTTTCGCCTTGTTTACTTGGTAAGGTAGCTCGGTCACAATGATCGTTTCCTTGCCGTTTGGCTGCTGCTCGATTTCGGCCTTGGCGCGCAATGTAATGGAGCCGCGACCCGTTTCGTACGCCTTGCGGATGCCGCTGCGGCCGATAATTTGTCCAGCGGTTGGAAAGTCAGGTCCTGGGATGTATTCCATCAAATCGGCAACCGTCATCTCCGGATTTTGGCTTAATGCCAACAAGGCATCAATCACTTCGCCAAGCTGGTGCGGCGGAATGTTCGTCGCCATTCCGACAGCGATGCCGGATGAACCGTTGACAAGCAAATTAGGAAACCGGGACGGCAGCACGACCGGTTCTTTTTCCGAACCGTCATAGTTGTCTTGATAGTCAATCGTGTCTTTGTTGATATCGCGCAAAAGCTCCATGGCGATTTTCGACATGCGCGCTTCCGTGTAGCGCATCGCTGCTGCCGCGTCGCCGTCAATCGATCCGAAGTTGCCATGTCCGTCGACAAGCATGTAGCGGTAGTTGAAATCTTGCGCCATGCGCACCATCGTGTCATACACGGCGGCATCCCCGTGCGGATGATATTTCCCGATCACTTCGCCGACGATGCGAGCCGACTTTTTATACGGTTTATCGGCAGTCATGCCGAGGTCGTGCATGGCATATAAAATGCGGCGATGCACCGGCTTCAGCCCGTCGCGCACGTCCGGCAGGGCGCGCGAAACGATGACGCTCATCGCATAGTCAAGAAACGAAGAACGCATTTCCTGGCTGATGTTCACTTCGCGGATGCGCGGTTGTTCGTGTTCTGCCATTCGTTCAAACCTCCCTTTGAAACCTCCTCCAGTCCGGACCGCCCGGCCAGGCGGACGCGGACGGACGGCGGGCGCCGCTTCGCTCGCGCGCCGGGTGTCCCCGTCGGCAAGGTGAAGCGAGGAGGGCGGCTGATTCCCTCTTTTTTTATCCTAAATGTCCAAGTTTTTCACATAACGGGCATTTTCTTCGATGAACTGGCGGCGCGGCTCAACTTTATCGCCCATTAAAATTTCAAACGTTTCATCTGCGTCAATGGCGTCTTGCAAGCTCACTTGCAGCAACGTTCTCGTTTCCGGATTCATCGTCGTTTCCCAAAGTTGCTCCGGATTCATTTCGCCCAGTCCTTTATAGCGTTGAATCGTCGGTTTTGGCTGGTCCGGCAGCTCAGCAAGGATTTTCTCAAGCTGGCGGTCGTTGTAAGCATAACGCACCTGTTTTCCCTGCTCGATTTTATACAGCGGCGGCTGAGCGATATAAATGTAGCCGTGTTCAATCAATTCCCGCATATAACGGTAAAAAAATGTTAAAAGAAGCGTGCGAATATGGGCCCCGTCAACATCGGCGTCGGTCATAATGATGACCTTATGGTAACGCGCCTTTGAGATGTCAAACTCTTCGCCAATGCCCGTGCCAAGGGCGGTAATAATCGCCCGCACCTCATTGTTCGACAAAATTTTGTCCAAGCGCGCTTTTTCCACGTTAAGGATTTTCCCGCGCAGCGGCAAAATCGCTTGGAAATGGCGGTCGCGCCCTTGTTTCGCGGAGCCGCCGGCCGAATCGCCCTCGACGACATACAGCTCGCTGATCGACGGGTCTCTTGACGAACAGTCAGCCAGTTTGCCCGGCAAATTGGAAATTTCAAGCGCACTTTTGCGCCGCGTCAGTTCGCGCGCTTTTTTCGCCGCCAGCCGCGCCCGCGCCGCCATCATGCCTTTTTCGACGATTTTTCGGGCAATCGTCGGATTTTCAAGCAAAAACGTTTCAAATTGTTCGGAAAAGACAGCGTCGGTCACCGTGCGCGCATCGCTGTTGCCGAGCTTCGTTTTCGTTTGCCCTTCAAACTGCGGCGATGGATGCTTGATCGACACGATGGCCGTCAGCCCTTCGCGCACATCTTCGCCAGTCAAATTCGTGTCGTTTTCTTTAAAAATTTGCTGCTTGCGAGCGTAATCATTGATAATGCGCGTCAGCGCCATTTTAAAGCCAGATTCATGTGTGCCGCCTTCATGCGTATGAATGTTGTTGACAAACGAATAAATATTGCTCGTATAGCCGTCGTTGTACTGCAAGGCGATTTCTACGGCAATGCCGTCACGCTCGCCAGCGATATAAATTGGCTCTTCGTGCAGCACTTCTCGTGTTCGGTTCAAATGACGGACGTATGAACGAATGCCGCCTTCGTAAACATATTCGTTTTTTCGGCTGTCAACCCGTTCGTCCGTCAGCGTGATTTTTAAGCCGCGATTTAGAAAGGCGAGCTCACGCAACCGAGTGGCCAGCGTTTCATAGTCAAATTCGGTCGTCTCAGTGAAAATTTCCGGGTCCGGCTTAAAACGGGTCGTCGTTCCGGTCCGGTCTGTCTCGCCGATGACTTGCAAGTCGGTGCACGGTTCTCCGCGCTCGTACCGCTGGTAATGGATTTTTCCATCCCGATAGACGTAAACTTCGAGCCATTCCGATAAGGCGTTGACGACCGAAGCGCCAACGCCGTGCAAGCCGCCGGACACTTTATAGCCCCCTCCGCCAAATTTCCCACCGGCATGAAGGACGGTCATAATGACTTCGACGGCGGGACGCCCGGTCGCCTCGTGAATGTCAACCGGAATGCCACGCCCGTTGTCGGCGACGGTGATGCTGTTGTCTTTGCCGATCGTCACATCGATGTTTGTGCAATAGCCCGCCAACGCCTCGTCGATGCTGTTGTCGACGATTTCCCAAACGAGATGGTGCAGTCCTTTCGGCCCCGTCGAGCCGATGTACATCCCCGGGCGCTTGCGGACCGCTTCAAGGCCTTCAAGCACTTGGATTTGGCTTGCATCGTACGTCTGCTCAACCCGTTGTTCCATTGTCATGCCTGATCACCTACGCTTTCTTTGCAAACGTTCAACGGTCTCGCGGTCAAGAAGGAGCGGTTACCGAACCAGAATGGACTCGATAAATAGCCGCTTCTTGAATGATATCGTGCTTAATGCCGTCAATGCTTGTTGTTGTGACAAAAGTTTGCACTTTTTTCCGGATGGCATCAAGGAGGTGGGTTTGCCGAAAGTCATCAAGTTCTGACAACACATCATCCAGCAATAAAATGGGGTAATCGCCTAACTCGGAAAAGATGAGCTCAAGTTCTGCCAGCTTGACCGCTAGCGCGGTTGTACGTTGTTGCCCCTGGGAACCGAAAGTTTGCACGTTTTTTCCATTCACGAAAAACGCGATGTCATCACGATGCGGGCCGACCAGCGTTGTTCCCCGCTGAACTTCCCGTTCCCTCATGGCGGCGAACGTTTCACTGTATGCTTCTACTATTCTCGACAATTCCGCCTTTTCTGATACGTCGACCGACGGTTCGTATCGGATGCAAAGCTGTTCGGCGCCGCGGCTGATTTCATAGTGGATTGGCATCGCCCATTGCTCAAGCAGCGACAAAAACTGGCGGCGCCGCAGCGTAATTTTGGCCGCCAGCAATACAAGCTGCTCAGTTAACACATCAAGAACCGCCTCATCGCTCCGCTCGCGCGCCTGCATCATTTTTAAGTAATGATTGCGTTGTTGCAGCAGCTTTTGGTATTGGCTCAAATCATGTATATACACAGGCGACACTTGCCCGATTTCCATATCGACAAATCGGCGCCGCACTTGCGGACTTCCCTTGACTAAATTCAAGTCTTCGGGAGCAAACATGACGACATTCAAATGGCCGACGTATTGGCTGAGCCGCTGCTGTTCAATATGGTTGCATCTTGCTTTTTTTCCTTTTTTTGAAATAAGCAACTCAAGCGTTAACGACCCGCTTCGTTTTTCCGCTCTTCCTTCTATTTTAGCATACTCTTCATTCCAACGGATAAGGTCTTTATCGTTGGACGTGCGGTGCGACTTCGCCATAGCCAAAACATAAATGGCCTCCATCATGTTCGTCTTTCCTTGGGCATTTTCTCCTAAGATGACGTTCACGCCCTCACCAAAATTCAGCGTTTCATACTCATAATTCCGGTAATTCGTCAACGTTAAGTTGGTCAAAAACACCGAACCTTCACCTACTCCGCTTTTACGACGACGAACGTGCCAAACGGTTCAATGTCGATCCGGTCGCCGTCTCTCAGCTTTCGCCCGCGCCGGTTTTCCCGTTCTCCATTGACAAGCACGTGATGTTCCTGCAAAAACCATTTGGCCGCACCGCCAGTATCGATCAATCGCACAAGTTTCAAAAGCTGCCCCAGCGTAATCGTTTCCGTTGTAATCGTCACCCGTTGTTCCATCCGTGTCATCGCTCGCTTTCCTTCAAACTGCCTATTCTTTTATTTTACCGAAAAATCCGCCCACTCGCAAAGAAAGCCGATGGGAAGGATGGGCATAGATGTTGCCCGCCTTCTCATCGGACTTGAGAAAAAGCAGCGTTGTCGGGCGGCTTTTGCCCTTGAAGCTGAATGGTTTTCGCCAATAGGAGGGCGGTGGGTCAATATGTTCTCACCGGCAAAATGAGCTGAAGCATCGAATCGGTATGAAGCGGGCGCAACAGGAACGGCCGCATGGCCCCAGTGAAGCTGATTTGAATGTCTGTTCCATCAAGCGCCCGCAACGCGTCCATCATATATTTCGCGCTGAACGAAATGTTCAACTCTTCCCCTTCAAGAGACTCCGTTTGCAGCTGCTCCGTCACTTTCCCGATCTCCGGAGAAATCGAAGAAATTTCGAGCATTCCTCCAGGAAGCGTCGTTAGTTTCACAACGTTGTTCCTTCCTTCTCGAGCAAGCAAGGACGCTCGGTCGATTGCCTGCAAAAACTCTTTTGTATTGACGATCATGGTCGTTTTGCTTTCTGTTGGAATCAAGCGGGCCGTCTCCGGATAGTTGCCGTCAAGCAGCCGGGAAAAGAAGAGAAGGTGCTCGGCCTTAAATAGCACTTGATTGGCTGTCATGACGATGTCCACCGGGTGGTTGCCGTCATCCAAAATTTTGCTGAGCTCATTAAGACTTTTTCCAGGGATGACGACGTTGTATGATACTTCATTTTCCGACTCAATTTTCACTTTGCGCATGGCTAAGCGATGACTGTCGGTCGCTGTGCAGACAAGCTCGCCATGTTCAACTTTCCAGTTGACACCTGTCAAGATTGGGCGCGTTTCCGATGTAGAAACGGCGAACACCGTTTGCCGAATCACGGTTTTCAATAAATCAGCCGGGATTTGAAACACGTTTTCTTCTTCAATTTGCGGCAGGCGCGGATATTCGTCGGCGTTTAGCCCATTGAGGCGGAATTCTGAGTGCCCCGAGCGGATGATCGTCAAAAAGTTGTCTTCCGTTTCGATTTCCACCGTTTGTTGCGGCAGTTTTTTCACGATTTCAGAGAAAAAGCGCGCCTGCAGTACGATGCTCCCCGGTCTTTTCACGTCAACGAGCAACTTGCCTTCTTTTTCAAGCGGAATAAACGATTCAATTGAAATGTCGGAATCGCTTCCGGTCAGCGTTACTCCCGAGGCGGTTGCTGTTAGTTTGATTCCGGTCAAAATCGGAATCGTCGTTCTTGTCGATACGGCTTTCATCACGTCTTGGACGCTCTTGGCCAACGCTTCGCGGTCAATGGAAATGTTCACGTTGCTGTTCCTCCCCGTTTCTTTAGATCGTCGGAAATAAATTATAAAAATATAAAAATAAAAACAAAAACCGTAGTACTAGTCGTATGGCTTGTTAGTATGTGGATAAACAAAAAAAGCGAAGCAAGCACAGCCTGTCCACATGTGGATAAGCTGTGCATAAAACCGAGACAGTTGTTCACAGTTGCTTCAGCTTTTCTTGAATCTCTTGTATATGCCTTTGCAGCTGCGTATCGGTTTGCAAAAGCTTTGATATTTTTTCATGGGCGTGGATGACGGTTGTATGATCGCGTCCCCCAAATTCATCGCCGATTTTCGGCAACGAACAGTCGGTCAGTTCGCGGGAGAGATACATGGCAATTTGCCGAGGGAACGCGACCGATTTTGTTCGCTTTTTCGCTTTAAAATCTTCCATCTTGATGTTGAAATGCTGTCCAACAACGCGCTGAATGTCTTGAATCGTGATTACCTTCGGCTTTGCGCTCGGGATGATGTCTTTCAATGCCTCTGCTGCCAAGTCAGCGGTGATCTCTTTGTTGATGAGCGACGAATAAGCGACGACGCGAATGAGAGCGCCCTCAAGCTCGCGGATGTTCGAGTCAATTTGATTGGCGATATAAAGCATTACCTCGTTTGGAATGTCAAACCCCTCCGCCTTCGCCTTTTTGCGGAGGATAGCGATCCGCGTCTCCAAATCAGGCGGCGTAATGTCGGTGATGAGCCCCCACTCAAAGCGCGAACGCAAGCGGTCTTCGAGTGTTGGGATTTCTTTCGGCGGTCGATCGCTTGAGATGACGATTTGCTTGCTCTCCTCGTGCAGCGTATTAAACGTATGGAAAAATTCTTCTTGCGTTTGTTCTTTTCCGGCCAAAAACTGAATATCATCGATCAGTAGGACGTCAACGTTCCGATACTTGTTGCGAAAGTCGTCAGGGCGGTTGTCTCGGATGGCGTTAATAAACTCATTCGTAAATTTCTCTGAAGATAAATAGACCACTTTCGCCGATGGGTTATGTTCAATCACGTAATGACCGATCGCGTGCATTAAGTGTGTTTTTCCAAGTCCGACGCCGCCATAGATAAACAAGGGGTTGTATGCTTTGGCCGGAGCCTCAGCGACCGCCAGTGAAGCGGCATGGGCGAACCGGTTGCCGGAGCCGATGACAAACGTATCGAACGTGTATTTCGGATTTAACATGCTTTGTGGGAAATCGTTTGTCTCTTCATACGGTTTCCGTTGCTTTTTCTTAGATGACTGGAACTCTAGTTCTTCATCATCCTGATTTGGCGGAATGATAAACTTGACGGCCAATTCTTCGCCCGTGATGGTGTAGATCGTTTCCGCAATCAAATGAGAGTAGCGAGAATCAAGCCAATCTCTAGCAAACTCGTTCGGGGCTACGATGACGAGCGTGTCACCTCGTAAAGAGTGGGCTTTTGTTGACTTGAGCCAAGTTTCAAAGCTCGGCTTGCTGATTTTTTGTTCAATCTCCGCGAGCACGCGATCCCATAAGTCATGGATATTTTCCACCCGTTGCCCCTCCCTTAAGTCAGAGGATGATCGTTTGTTTAAAAAAATAAGTTTGTGGAAAAAGCATATTAAGGAAATAAAGAAGCTTTTCGACAAAATCCACCATCTGTGGGTAACATTATTAACGCGTTGTGAAAAAAACTATCCACAATCTATCCACAAAATGTGGATAGACTCCTCTTATCCACATAATTATCCATAGTGAAAACACAATAATAATAGCAAATAAAGCGGCTTGTTGCAACGGGATTTTTTTGATTATCCACAAAATGGACGGGATGTGAAAAAATCATTATCCACACCATTGAACATGTGAAAAAAATGTCGATAAATGTTGTGGATTGTTGATAGGGAGAAAAAATTTATCCACAGCGCTGATCAGAGTTGGAAAAACGAAGAGGCGGTTGACATTTGCTAAGATTGTTCAATATAATGAGAAAGACTGCCCGTAACTGTTATTCCCTAGGGAGGTGTCATAGATGAAACGGACGTATCAACCGAATAGACGGAAACGAAGCAAAGTGCACGGATTCCGCGCGCGCATGAGCACGAGAAACGGCAGAAAAGTGTTGGCGCGCCGCCGCCGCAAAGGAAGAAAAGTTTTGTCTGCATAATAGGCCACTGAAGTTTCAGTGGTCTTTTTTCTCAATATTTTGCCGCCGGGAAATTAGGCAAATGGAGTGTTTGGGGAGAATGAAAAAAAAGTATCGGATCAAGAAAAACGAAGAGTTCCAGGAAGTGTTTCAGAGGGGCGCTTCAACGGCCAACCGCCAGTTTGTCATCTACACGCTTGACCGCCCGGAGCAGCCTTATTTTCGCATCGGGCTGTCTGTCAGCAAAAAACTTGGCAAGGCTGTCGTCCGAAATCGAATCAAGCGCTACATCCGCCAATGCTTCCTCGAATTGAAAGAGGAGATTGCCCCTGGCAAAGACTATGTCGTTATCGCTAGGCAGCCGGTGGCGGAGATGAATTATGCGGAAGTAAAAAAAAGTTTAATCCATGTGCTCCGGAAATCCGGAGGGCTGAAAAAAGGAGGCCAACCGTCGCATTCGGCTTGAAAAAATGCTCCACGCGGCAAAAAAAATGGTAAAATACATACGTGAACTTGTATATGTGGGAGGAAAAAGAAGGTGAAAAGGCGAATCAGATTCATCATTTTGTTCGGTGCGTTAGCGGCTGTGCTGGCCGGATGCACGGAAATTCACAAACCGATCACCCCGGAAAGCAAGGGGTTTTGGAACGAGTATATCGTTTATCCGCTTTCTTGGCTGATCAAATATGTCGCCGGGCTGCTCGGCGGAAGCTTTGGGTTGTCCATCATTGTCGTCACCATTTTGATCCGCTTATTGATTTTGCCGCTGATGATTCAACAGACGCGCAACGCGAAGGCGATGCAAGCGCTTCAGCCGGAAATTGAAGCGCTCCGCAAAAAATACAGCTCAAAAGACGCGCAAACTCAACAAAAGCTCCAGCAAGAGATGATGCTCTTATTCCAAAAGCACGGCGTCAACCCAATGGCCGGCTGCTTCCCGATTTTGATCCAGATGCCGATTTTAATTGGATTTTACCATGCCATCATGCGGACGAGAGAAATTGCCCAACATAATTTTTTATGGTTTGACCTTGGCGAAAAAGACCCGTACTACATTTTGCCGGTCATTGCCGGCGTGACGACGTTCATCCAGCAGAAAATCATGATGGCCGGCTCCGCTCAGCAAAATCCACAAATGGCGATGATGCTTTGGATGATGCCGATTATGATCGTCATTTTCGCGATCAACTTCCCAGCTGCTTTGTCGCTTTACTGGGTCGTCGGAAATATTTTCTCCATTGTGCAAACGTATCTCATTAAAGGGCCGGAGATTGCCGCCCATTCAGGAGGAGCGAAAAAGTGAAAGAAGTGACCGCGACTGCCCGGACAGTCGAAGAGGCGGTGCAGTTGGCGCTCGCGCAGCTTGGCGTGCCTCGAGAGCGTGCGGTTATTGTTGTGCTCGATGAAGGGAAAAGAGGTTGGTTTGGCTTGTTTGGCGGCCGGCCGGCGGTTGTGAAAGCCGTGCTGAAAATCGACCCGGTTGAGGAGACGGTTCGCTTTTTGCAGCAAGTCATCGCGCAAATGGGGGCGGAAGGGGCAAGCATCGAAGCCGTCCGCCGCGGCAAGCAGGTGACGCTTCATGTGCACGGGGGGCCGGTCGGTCTATTGATCGGCAAGCACGGGCAAACGTTAAACGCTCTTCAGTTTTTGGCGCAGCTCGTCGCCAACCGCCATGCTGACGAATACGTGTCGATTGCCGTCGATGTCGAAAATTACCGCGAACGAAGGGAAAAGGCGCTGATCGAACTGGCGCACAAGCTGGCCGCCCGGGCGGTGAAGACGGGAAAAGAAGTAAGGTTGGAGCCGTTGCCGGCGCATGAACGGAAGATCATCCATGCAGCGCTGGCTGACAACAAGCACGTCTTGACCTATTCCGTTGGCGTTGATCCGCACCGTTCGATTGTCGTCGCTCCGAAAACAGGCAAAATGTCGCCGAAAAAAGAGGCGCCTCGCTAAACTGTAGAGAGGCGGCCTCTTTTTTTACGGTATTGGCGCCGCCTGGAAGATTGGCGATGGAAATGGGGGAACGCTCCAGCAAGAGCTTCTTCAAATGGGGAAACAGCGCAGCAACGGTCTTTTTTGCCTATCCGTCCAGATGATTGTGAAGCAATCACTAGTTTCCACCAACTTTTTTTTTGACGGCCGCCGCTTATATTTTTCAACAACCGCGTTGAGCGCGCTGTATTGTTATTCACATGTGGATAAGTTAAAATTGAACTAAGTGAATATGCACAAGGAAAAAAAGCGGCCAAAACGGGCTGTGGATATAGAGAAAGCGGAGCAAAGAGAGGTGAACAGCTTTGACGGAATTTGATACGATCGCCGCCATTTCGACGCCGATGGGCGAAGGGGCGATTGCCATCGTTCGGTTGAGCGGAGATCAAGCGGTTGAGATCGCTGACCGGCTTTTCCGCAGCCCGAGCGGAAAGCGGCTCAAAGACGTTCCATCACACACGATCCACTACGGGCATATCATCGATCCGAAAAGCGGACGGGTCGTTGAAGAAGTAATGGTATCAGTTATGCGCGCACCGAAGACGTTTACGCGCGAGGACGTGGTCGAGATCAACTGCCATGGCGGGTTTGTTTCCGTCAATCGGGTGCTGCAGCTCGTGCTGGCAAACGGGGCGCGGCTCGCCGAGCCGGGGGAGTTTACGAAGCGGGCGTTTTTAAATGGGCGCATCGATTTATCTCAAGCTGAGGCAGTCATCGACCTGATCCGCGCCAAAACCGACCGAGCGATGAACGTCGCCCTACAGCAAATGGAAGGGCGCCTGTCAAAATTGATTCGCGAGTTGCGGCAGACGATTTTGGAGACGCTGGCACATGTTGAAGTCAATATCGATTATCCGGAATACGATGATGTCGAAGAAATGACGCCGCGCCTTTTGCGGGAAAAGGCGGAATATGTGCGCGGGCAAATTGAAAAGCTGCTGTCGACCGCCGCGCAAGGAAAAATATTGCGCGAAGGGCTGGCAACGGTCATCATCGGGCGGCCGAACGTCGGCAAATCGTCGCTTTTGAATGCGCTCGCCCATGAAAATCGGGCGATCGTCACCGATATTCCGGGGACGACGCGCGACGTCATCGAGGAATATGTCAACGTCCGGGGCGTACCGCTTCGCTTGATCGATACGGCTGGCATCCGCGAAACCGAAGATGTCGTCGAACGGATCGGCGTCGAGCGCTCGCAGCAAATGTTGAAGCGGGCCGACTTAATTTTGCTCGTTTTGAATTATCATGAACCGCTGACGGAAGAGGACGAGCGGCTGTTTGCCATGATCGAGGGAATGGACGCCATCGTCATTGTGAATAAAACCGATTTGCCCCGGCGGATCGATATGGAGCGGGTCAAGGAGCTGGCGGCCGGCCGGCCGGTCGTGGGGACATCCCTGTTGCATGAACAAGGAATTGATGAACTGGAGAAGGCGATTGCTGACCTGTTTTTTGGGGGTGAGCTGGAAGCCGGCGATTTGACGTACGTTTCAAACTCTCGCCATATCGCCTTGCTCGAGCAGGCGAAAACAGCGATCGAGGATGCCTTGGCCGGCATTGACGCCGGCATGCCGGTTGATCTCGTCCAAATCGATTTGCGCCGGGCATGGGAGTTGCTTGGCGAAATCATTGGTGATACGGTCCATGAAAGCTTGATTGATCAGCTGTTTGCTCAGTTTTGTTTAGGAAAATAAGCGAGGAGGAAATGCCATATGGATTACCATGGAGGAACGTATGACGTCATTGTCGTTGGCGCTGGCCATGCCGGCTGCGAAGCGGCATTAGCTTCGGCGCGCATCGGGGCGAAGACGCTTGTCATTACGCTCAACCTCGATATGATCGCGTTCATGCCGTGCAACCCGTCGATCGGCGGCCCGGCGAAAGGAATCGTCGTGCGCGAAATCGACGCTCTCGGCGGGGAAATGGCAAAAAACATTGACAAAACATACATTCAAATGCGGATGCTAAACACCGGCAAAGGGCCAGCCGTCCGCGCGCTTCGGGCGCAAGCCGATAAAGTGCTGTACCAGCGGGAAATGAAAAAAACACTCGAAAATCAAGAAAATTTGACGCTTCTGCAAGGAAAAGTCGAGCGGCTGATCGTCGAAGACGGCGTTTGCAAAGGTGTCATCACTCACACGGGGGCGCATTATTACGCCAAGGCGGTCGTCATTACGACCGGGACGTTTTTGCGCGGGGAAATCATCATCGGAGACATTAAATATTCGAGCGGCCCGAACAACCAGCAACCGTCGATTAAGCTGTCCGAGCATTTAGAAGAGCTTGGGTTTGAGCTTGTTCGCTTCAAAACGGGCACGCCGCCGCGCGTCAACAGCCGGACGATCGACTACAGCAAAACGGAAATTCAGCCGGGAGACAAGGAGCCGCGCGCGTTTTCGTACGAGACGACAAAATACATCACTGATCAGCTGCCGTGCTGGCTGACGTACACGACGGAGGAAACACACCGCATCATCGATGAAAACTTGCACTTGTCGCCGATGTACTCCGGCATGATCAAAGGAACCGGGCCGCGCTATTGCCCATCGATCGAGGATAAAGTCGTCCGGTTCCACGATAAGCCGCGCCATCAAATTTTCCTCGAGCCGGAAGGGCGGGAAACAGAAGAAGTGTACGTGCAAGGGTTGTCAACAAGTTTGCCGGAACATATCCAGCGCAAGCTGCTCGAGACGATCCCGGGACTTGAGAAGGCGCAGCTCATGCGGGCTGGCTATGCGATCGAGTATGATGCCATCGTGCCGACGCAGCTATGGCCGACGCTCGAGACGAAGCTTGTGAAAAACTTGTATACCGCAGGGCAAATCAACGGCACGTCCGGCTATGAAGAAGCGGCGGGCCAAGGCATTATGGCCGGCATTAACGCCGCCCACCGTGCGCTCGGCCGCGAAGAAATCATTTTAAGCCGTTCGGATGCCTATATCGGCGTTTTAATCGACGACTTGGTGACGAAAGGGACGAATGAGCCGTACCGCCTGCTGACGTCGCGTGCCGAGTACCGGCTTTTGCTTCGCCATGACAACGCCGATTTGCGCCTGACCGAGCTCGGCTATCGGATCGGTCTCATTTCCGAAGAGCGGTATCAAAAATTTTTGGCGAAAAAAGAGGCGATCGAACGAGAGAAAAAGCGGCTGCAAACGGTGATCATCAAACCGACGCCAAAAGTGCAGGAAGTCATCCGTGAAGCGGGTGGAAGCGAGCTGAAAGACGGCATTCGCGCCGCCGATTTGCTCCGACGCCCGGAGATGACGTACGAGCACATCCGAAAACTGGCGCCGGCTGACGAGGAGATCGCTCCGGAAGTGGCTGAGCAAGTCGAAATTCAAATCAAGTACGAGGGCTACATCCAAAAATCGTTGCAAGAAGTCGAACGGCTCAAAAAAATGGAAAACAAAAAAATCCCGGAAGATATCGATTACGACGCCATCCAAGGGCTTGCAACCGAGGCGCGGCAAAAGCTCAAACAAGTGCGCCCGCTTTCGATCGCCCAGGCGTCGCGCATTTCCGGCGTCAATCCGGCCGATATTTCGATATTATTAGTGTATTTGGAACAAGGAAGAATCGCGCGCGTGTCGAATGAATAAACAATGAGGGAAAGGATTGGCTTATGGAGGCGACACAATTTCAAACCATGCTCGAAGAGAGGGGAATTCTCCTCTCTTCCCGGGCGCTTGCGCAGTTTGAGCGCTATTACGAACTGCTCGTTGAGTGGAACGAGAAAATGAATTTGACCGCTATTACGGACAAGCCCGGCGTCTATGTGAAGCACTTTTTCGACTCGGTGTCCCCGGCTTTTTACTACGACTTTTCAGCGCCGCTTGCGCTTTGCGACGTCGGATCCGGGGCGGGATTTCCGAGCCTTCCGCTCAAAATTTGTTTTCCGCATTTGCGCGTTTCCATCGTTGATTCGCTGCAAAAACGCATCCGTTTTTTAGAGCATCTGATCACCGAGCTCGGGCTTGCGGACGTGGCGCTTTACCACGAACGCGCTGAGACGTTCGCCCGTCAAAAGGGGATGCGCGAATCATTTGACGTCGTCACGGCCAGAGCGGTGGCGCGCATGCCAGTGCTTGTCGAACTTTGCCTTCCGCTCGTGAAAATGGGCGGGACATTCATTGCGATGAAAGCTGCTTCGGCGCTCGAGGAGCTGAAAGAGGGAAACAAGGCGATTTCTGTGCTTGGCGGAGAAGTGACGGCGACGGAAACGTTCACGTTGCCGTTTGACGAAGGCGAACGAACGATCATTTTCATCCAAAAAATGAGAAAAACGCCGAACCAATACCCGCGCAAACCGGGAACGCCGAACAAACAACCGATTCAGTAGCGTCTTTGCGGGCGGGGGAGGGCTTTGCCGGCTGAAAGAGAGAAACAAGCTGTTTCGCTCCCCGCCTTCGTCCCGCGCCAAAAAACCGACCGTAAGGCGGCGTATGCCGGGCGAGACAGAGACATTTTGGCCAAGTATGTCCAAAGGTGGTGTAGGGGGATGAAGCATCCATTTTCGCGCTTGTTCAGCTTTGGAGAAAAAGAACAGGAAGAAATGGAGGAAAAGCAAGAGCGGGAGGAAGTTCGCCACATTCCGGTCAAAAGCATTATTCCGAACCGCTTTCAGCCGCGCACGATGTTTGATGAAGAGAAGATCGACGAGTTGGCGCTGACGATCCGCACGCACGGCATCATCCAGCCGATCGTCGTCCGCGAATGCGGGAACGGACGGTTTGAAATCATCGCCGGCGAGCGGAGATGGAGAGCGGTGCAAAAGCTTGGCTGGACGGAAATCCCCGCGATCATCAAAAACTTAAATGACAAAGAAACCGCCTCCGTCGCCCTCATTGAAAACTTACAGCGCGAAGAGTTGACGCCGATTGAAGAGGCGATGGCGTACGCCAAATTGATCGAGCTCCATGATTTGACGCAAGAAGCGCTCGCTCAGCGGCTCGGCAAAGGACAGTCGACGATCGCCAATAAGCTGCGTCTGCTGAAACTCCCGCAAGAGGTGCAAGAGGCGCTCTTGCAACGGGCGATTACGGAACGTCATGCGCGCGCATTGATTGCCTTGAAAGATAAAGAAAAACAGCTGAAACTGCTGCAAGAAATCATCGACAAACAGTTGAATGTCAAGCAGACGGAAGATCGGGTGTTAAAGCTGCTCGAGGCGGGGGAACGGAAGCCAAAACCGAAGCGAAAGGCGTTCAGCCGCGATATGCGCATCGCCGTCAACACGATCCGCCAGTCGCTTTCCATGGTCGAAAGCAGCGGGGTGTCCGTTCAATCGGAAGAAGAAGAATTCGATGACTACTATCAAATTACGATTCGAATCGCGAAAAAATAACGAAAGTCACCTTTTGCCTCATCAAGCACTGCTGATGGGGTTTTTTCTTTCAGAAAACAAAGTCATTTTCCTGTTTTCGTGCTAAAATAAAATGGATTGAGGAAGAGATAGAGGTAGGTGGCATCGTGGGAAAAGTCATTGCTATTGCAAACCAAAAAGGCGGAGTTGGAAAAACGACGACGGCGGTCAATTTATCGGCATGTTTGGCGCATCTTGGAAAAAAAGTGCTGCTTGTTGACGCCGATCCGCAAGGAAATGCGACGAGCGGCATCGGCATTGAGCGAGGCGATGTGGACGAATGCATTTACAATGTCATCATTGGCGACATGAAAGCAAAAGATGTCATTCGACCGACGGACATCGAAAATTTATACGTCATTCCAGCGACGATCCAGCTCGCCGGCGCAGAAATTGAGCTCGTCTCGGTCGTTTCCCGCGAAATCCGGCTGAGAAACGCGATCGAGCCGCTGAAAGACAAATACGACTTCATTATTATCGATTGTCCTCCTTCGCTCGGCTTGCTGACGCTCAACGCGTTGACAGCGGCCAATTCTGTGCTCATCCCTGTCCAATGCGAATATTATGCGTTAGAAGGGCTCAGCCAGCTGCTTAACACGATCCGGCTTGTGCAGCGGCACTTAAACTATGATTTGCGCCTCGAAGGCGTTCTGTTGACGATGCTTGATGCAAGGACGAATCTAGGCTTGCAGGTCATTCAAGAAGTCAAAAAGTATTTCCGCGAAAAGGTGTACCAGACGATCATCCCGCGAAACGTGCGGCTGAGTGAGGCGCCAAGCCATGGCAAGCCGATCATTTTGTACGATGTGAAATCGCGGGGGGCGGAAGTGTATTTGGAACTGGCGAAGGAGGTGCTTGAACGTGGCTAAAGGTCTCGGCAAAGGCATCAGTGCGCTGTTTGACAACCTTTCTCTCAATGAACTTAATGGGAAAGAGGAAACGGTGCGGGAAGTAAGCATTCACGACCTTCATCCAAACCCGTACCAGCCGCGGAAAACGTTTCAGCCTGAGGCGATTGAGGAGTTGAAGCAATCGATTTTGCAGCACGGCATTTTGCAGCCGCTCATCGTTCGCCGTGTACCGAACGGATTTGAAATCGTCGTTGGTGAACGGCGCTATCGGGCGGCCAAAGAGGCGAATTTGCCGTCAGTGCCGGTCGTGGTGCGCGAGTTGACTGATGAGCAAATGATGGAGTTCGCCCTTCTTGAAAACTTGCAGCGCGAGGATTTGAACCCGATCGAGGAAGCGATGGCGTACAAAATGTTGATGGACAAGCTGCACTTAACCCAGGAGGAAGTCGCGAGCCGTGTTGGGAAGAGCCGTCCGCACATCGCTAATCATTTGCGTTTGTTGTCCCTCCCTTCAGATGTGCAAAAGCTGCTCATTGATGGCACACTTTCGATGGGACATGGCCGCGCGCTTTTAGGGCTGAAACAAAAAAGCAAAATGAAATCGATCGTGGAACGGACGATTCGCGAAGGGTTGAACGTCCGCCAGCTTGAAAAACTGATCCAACAAGCGAACGAAAATGTTTCACGTGAAACATCGAAGCGGAAACCGCCGGAAAAAAGCGTGTTTATTCGGGAAAGCGAATCGTTGCTGCGCGAAAAATTCGGGACGAACGTCACGATTAAACAAACGAGGAAAAGAGGAAAAATTGAAATTGAGTTTTTTTCTCCGGAAGATTTAGAGAGAATATTAGAACTGCTCGATGTGCGGTTCGACGAGTAAGTCGGCCCTTTGATCAAGGCCGGTTTATTTTTTTGCAAGAGAGGGTTGGACATCATGGTGTTGTTAGGAACGATTGTCAACGGAGTGAGCATTATCGCCGGGGCGTTGATTGGAAAATGGCTTCATCGCATCCCCGAGCGAGTGAAGGAAACGGTGATGGGGGGGATTGGGCTTGCGGTGGCGCTGCTTGGCATACAAATGGGAATGAAAAGCGAACAGTTTCTCGTTGTTATTTTCAGCCTTGTTTTCGGCGGCATTCTCGGGGAGTGGTGGAACTGGGAGGAAAAGCTGAACCGGCTCGGTCAATGGCTCGAGGTGAAAGTGAGCGGAAACGGGCAAGGAAGCATCGCTAAAGGGTTTGTCAGCGCAACGTTGTTGTTTGTCATCGGGGCGATGGCCATCGTCGGAGCGCTTGACAGCGGGCTGCGCGGCGACCATAGCGTCTTGTATACGAAATCGATTTTAGACGGCTTTGCCAGTGTCATTTTGACGACGACGCTCGGCATCGGCGTCATCTTCTCCGCCTTGCCGGTCGTTGTTTATGAGGGGAGCATCGCGCTGTTGGCGACGCAAATCGAACGGTTTGTGCCGAAGGAAGTGCTCGATTCGTTCATCGCCGAATCAACGGCGACCGGAGGCATTTTAATTATGGCCATTGGACTCAATATGCTCGGTTTGACGAACATTCGCGTGGCCAATTTGCTGCCGAGCATTCTCATTACGGCAGCCGCCGTTTTCATTCTTTCACTCGTTTAACGACCGGTTGTTTTGGCCGGACAGAAAAGAAATCCCCTCCTTGAACAGCTGACCAAGAGGGGGATTTGCTGCCTACCATAATGAATGCCGGTCTGTTGAGAGCGGAGGGGCAGCGAGCCGCTCTTTTCGGAGGATGAACCGCTCCGCTTCGTAAATGCCATTGGCGATCGTTTTCGCCATATTCATGACAAGATGGAGGCGCGTATTTTGCAGGACGAAAAACTCCATAAACCCGCTGACATTGACAACCCCAGTAATATGGGCGTCGCCGACGGGAAGGAGCTGTTTGTTGACCCCAGCCCCAGGGCGGACGGGTCCTTTGGCAATCGTGATGGCGCCGACGCTTTTCAGCCGCCCGAGGCAGGCATCGACCGCGATCATGAACGGATCGTTATGAATGAGTCGAATGGCTTCTACCTTTTCTTCCAAATTAACGGCATGGATTGGTTCTTCGAGTGTTCCGTACACGTGGAAGCGAGCCAACGGCTTCTCTTTGAGCATCGTGCCGACGAGCGGTCCAAGCGAATCGCCGGTCGAGCGGTCTGTGCCGATGCAAACGATAGCGACCGGCTGAGCGAGCGGGTCGGGAAGCAGTGAGGCGACCCGCCAAGCGATCGACGACACCGCCCCTTGCTCATCGTAAAACACGCGGTCCCTTTCCTCCTTGGATGAGTAAAATATCGATGGTATGCTCATTCGCTTCACTCCTACTTTCGTTTCAAAAGTATTAACAGTATACGGAAAATAAAAGAATGATATACATTTCATTGTTCGTTTTCTTGCCTTTTCTTCGCGATAACGGGATATCGGGCTACAAATCAGCGGCCGGTCTTGTTAAAATAAAAGCGCAGAACAAGAAAAAAGATTGAGGTGTCGCCAACGTTGAACACGATGGAAAAAACGATGAGCCGATTGTTCGCATTTTTGATAGATGAGAAATTGTGGCTCCAGATCGGAAAAGGGACGCTGAAGATTGTTCTTATCCTACTCATATGCGCCATTGCGGTGAAAGTGTTGAAAATTGCCGTTCATAACATGTTCAAAGTGCGACAGAAGGCGCCGATCCGCATTTCCGAACGGCGGGAGGCGACGCTCGTTCGGCTGCTCGACAACGTCATTACGTACGTACTATATTTTATTGCGCTCTTGATGATTTTAGATACGTTTGGCGTTCCCGTCAAAGCGCTGCTCGCCGGGGCTGGGGTCGTCGGGCTGGCCGTGGGTTTTGGCGCACAAAGCTTAGTGAAAGACATCATCACTGGATTTTTCATCATTTTTGAAGACCAGTTTGCGGTCGGCGATTATGTGCGCATTGGCAATTTTGAAGGGTATGTTGAAACGATTGGGCTTCGGGTGACGAAAATTAAAAGTTGGACCGGGGAAGTGCACATTTTGCCAAACGGCAGCATCACTCAAGTGACGAACTATTCACTGCACAACAGCCTCGCTGTCGTTGACGTCAGCATCGCCTATGAAGAAGACATTGAAGAGGCGGAGGAAGCCATCCGCGAGCTTCTTCCGCAGCTGCCGGCGAAGTATGAAGACATGGTCGCCCCGCCGGAATTGCTTGGCGTGCAAAATTTAGCCAGCTCGGAAGTCATATTGCGCATCACGTGCGAAACGAAGCCGATGCGCCATCTGGCGGTCGCTCGGGCGATCCGCAAGGAAGTAAAGCTGCTGTTGGACGAACGGGGAATCGAAATCCCATACCCACGGCTTGTGCTGCATCGCCGCGACGAACAAGAGCAGCCCGAGGCAAAGCCGCAACGGGAGCAATCGTTGTCATAGGGAGGTGGATCGATGGAAGAGAAACAGTTCGGCCTATACGATATCGTCGAAATGAAAAAGCCGCACCCATGTGGAACGAATCGTTGGAAAGTGATTCGCTTGGGCGCTGACATCCGCATTAAATGCGAAGGGTGCGCCCATAGCGTTTTGTTGCCGCGCAAAGAGTTTATCCGCAAAATGAAAAAAGTGCTCGTCAAGCATGAAGAATAAGCAAATGAATCATGGTGGCGAGGCCATGCTCTTTTGTTGCGAAGGGGAAGGGAGAAAATGACGGAAACGACGCATGTAACATCATGTCCGCTCAACTGCTGGGACGTATGCGGGCTGAAGGTGACGGTGAACGAGGGGAAAGTCGTACGGGTTGACGGCGACGAACACCATCCCATCACGAAAGGGAACATTTGCGGACGCGGGCGGATGTTGAAAGAGCGGGTAAACGCCAAAGAACGCCTTCTCTATCCGTTGAAAAAAGTAAGCGGGCAGTTCGTTCGCATTTCTTGGGAAGAGGCGCTTGATGACATCGCCGGGAAAATGCGGAAGTTGAAAGAACAATTTGGGCCGACAGCCGTGCTTCACAGCCATGATTACGCCAACAACGGGCTGCTGAAAAACCTGGACCGCCGTTTTTTTAATTGTTATGGTGGGGCAACAGAGCTTATCGGCAGCCTTTGCTGGGGCGCGGGCATTGAGGCGCAGACATGGGATTTTGGCAACGCCTACAGCCATGCGCCAGAAGATATCGACAACAGCCGCCACATCGTCATTTGGGGGCGAAACGTCGCCCGCACGAACATGCATTTATTCGAGCGGTTGCTTGCCGCGAAAAAACGCGGGGCGACAATTGTGGTCATCGATCCGCTGTTTGGCCCGACGGCGCGCATCGCCGATCAGTACGTATGCATCAAGCCGGGAATGGACGCTTTTTTGGCGATGGGCATTATGAAAGAGCTGCTTCGACTCGGGTTGGAGGACCGGGCCTTTATCAAGCAACACACAATTGGGTTTGATGATGTCAAACAACTATTGCAGACAATTTCGTTGGCGGAGATTGAGCGGCATACCGGTGTTAGCCGCGATCAAATGACGGAGCTGGCCCGGCTTTACGGGGACCGGCCGACCGCAACGTATCTTGGCCTTGGCATGCAACGCTATGCGAACGGCGGCAATACAATCCGATGGATCGATGCCCTTGTCGCCGCAAGCGGCAACGTTGGCATTCCGGGTGGAGGGGCGAATTTTGGCAACTTGCAGGTGGGCGAGTGTTTTGATAAAGCCGCATTGACGCTCCCAGAGCGGAAAACGGCATCGCGCACATGGACGATGATGAAGCAGGGAGAAGAGATATTGCGGGCGAATGATCCTCCGATCGGCATGGTGATCGTCACGTGCGGCAACCCGCTCGCTCAAGTGCCGAACACGAACTTGATGAAAAAAGCGTTCGCTTCCGTTGAAACGGTGGTTGTGTTTGAGCAGTTCATGACCGATACGGCTGCAATGGCTGATTATGTTTTGCCAGTAGCGGCTTCGTTTGAAGAGGAAGACGTCTATTGTTCATCGATGTACCATGCGTATTTGAACTACGGGCCGAAGCTTGTCGACCCGCCGGGTGAGGCGAAGCCGGACTTGTGGATTTGGACGGAGCTGGCAAAAAGGCTCGGGTTTGGGGATGATTTTGCCTATACGCGTGAGCAGTTTCTTGCGATGGCGCTCCGGCCGTTGGAGCATCACGGCATTACGCTGAAGCGATTGAAAACAGAACACCGCGTCCTTTTGCCTGTCGAACCGGTGCCATGGCGCGACCGCCGGTTTCAAACGCCAAGCGGAAAATACGAATTTACGTCAACCATCGCCAAGAAAAAAGGGATGGATGGCCGGCTGCAAATCATGTATCCGGCCGAATCGGAGGAGTCCAATCCGGCACTAGCCGCCAAATATCCGTATCGGCTGTTGACGATCCATCCGCTCCGTTCGAATCATTCGCAACATTATCCGCTCATCCCAGCGCTTCAGACAGTCCGCATTGAGGTAGCGGCTGATGTTGCTGCGGCAAAGGGTCTTGCCGATGGCGACCGGGCGCGTGTTTACAACGACCGTGGATCGCTCGTGGGAACGGTCAAGGTGCTTGATGGCGCCTATCCAGGCACGATCAACATTGACGAAGGACAATGGGGAGTGTTCGGCGGGCCGGTCAACGTCCTCACGTCCGATTTGGAGTCGGATAACGGCTGCGGCAGCACGCTGTATGACTGTTTGGTCAATATTGAAAAAGTCACGTCGGAAGCAAAGTAAGCGGTTCACAGTTGCTTCGGATCAGTAGAAAAAAGATATGGTCGATGACAAAATGCGGTTTGAGGCTGTTGATCCGAAAAGATGATTTTGTCATCCAAGTGTTGGGAAAAGGGCGCAAACTTCCGCCTTTTTTGAAGCGGGTGGGAGAGGAAACATTCCCCGCTTGCGGCGCGCTTGTCATTTTCTGCGCCAGCCCATATAATGAGGAAAGATGTGAACGGGAAAGAGGAGTGGAACGAATGGGATTGACAGCAGGAATCGTCGGATTGCCGAACGTCGGCAAATCGACGCTGTTTAACGCCATTACAAAAGCAGGTGCTGAGTCAGCCAACTATCCGTTTTGCACAATTGAGCCGAACGTCGGTGTCGTCGAAGTGCCCGATGAGCGGCTCGATGTATTGACGGAAATGTTTCGGCCGAAGCGGACGGTGCCGACTGTTTTTGAATTTACCGATATCGCGGGCATCGTCAAAGGGGCGAGCAAAGGAGAGGGGCTTGGCAACAAGTTTTTGTCTCACATCCGGCAAGTCGATGCAATTTGCCAAGTCGTCCGCTGCTTCAGTGATGAAAACATCACCCACGTGGCGGGCAAAGTCGACCCGCTCGCCGATATCGAAACGATCAATTTGGAGCTCGTGTTGGCTGATTTAGAAACGATTGACAAACGAATCGAGCGGGTCGGCAAAATCGCCAAGCAAAAGGATAAAGAGGCGGCGTTTGAATACGACATTTTGCGGCGGTTGAAGGAGACGCTCGAAGACGGCAAGCCGGCGCGCACACTCGAGTTCACTGATGAAGAGATGAAAGTCGTCAAGCAGCTGCATTTGTTGACGATAAAGCCGATGCTTTACGTCGCCAATGTCGGCGAGGAAGATATCGCTGACCCTAGCGGCAATCCGTTTGTCAAGGACGTGCGCGAGTTTGCGAAGCGCGACAACGCTGAAGTCATTGTTGTCTGCGCCAAAATCGAAGAGGAAATCGCTGAGTTCAGCGATGAGGAAAAACGGCAATTTTTACAGGAGCTCGGCATCGAGCAGTCTGGCCTTGACCAGCTTATCCGCGCCGCTTACAGCTTGCTCGGATTGGCGACGTTTTTCACCGCCGGCGAGCAGGAGGTGCGGGCGTGGACGTTCCGCAAAGGGATGAAAGCGCCGCAATGCGCCGGCATCATCCATTCCGACTTTGAGCGAGGGTTTATTCGCGCGGAAACGGTGTCGTACGATGACCTTGTCGCGGCTGGATCGATGGCGGCGGCGCGCGAAGCCGGAAAAGTGCGCTTGGAGGGAAAAGACTACGAAGTGCAAGACGGCGACATTATGCATTTCCGGTTCAACGTGTAACCATCGGTTCGAGGGCAGGGCGGATGCAGCAGGTCACGGCATGGGGCCGTTTTTGGCTTGGTCATACGGATGGAAGATGTTTGCGCCGACGGAATGCGGCAAACTGCCTTGCTTATCGTTGTCGGTCATGGTATAATCAACAAATGTGAGTAATGGTGATTGCTCCTTGCTCTTCGAATGGAAGGGCCGCTTAGACCAAAAGGAGGTGACGAGCGTGAGAAAGTACGAAATCATGTACATCATCCGCCCGAACATGGACGATGAAGCGAGACAAGCTCTCGTGGAACGGTTCAACAACGTGTTGAAAGAAAACGGCGCGGAGATTACGAACGTGACGGATTGGGGCAAGCGCCGCTTAGCCTATGAAATTCAAAAATACCGCGACGGCTATTACATGATCGTCAATGTCGTATCGGAGCCGAAAGCGGTGCAAGAATTCGACCGCTTAGCGCGCATCAGCGAAGACATCATCCGTCATATCGTCGTCAAAGAAGAAGAATAATCTTTTCGACATGATTAAGAGGTGGTTCTGATGATTAACCGCGTCATTTTGGTCGGCAGGTTAACGAGAGATCCGGAGTTGCGTTACACTCCAAGCGGAGTGGCTGTTGCCACGTTTACGCTCGCGGTCAACCGTCCGTTTACAAATCAGCAGGGCGAGCGGGAAACGGATTTTATTCAATGTGTCGTTTGGCGCCGCCAGGCGGAAAACGTCGCCAACTTTTTGAAAAAGGGGAGCTTGGCTGGTGTCGATGGCCGACTGCAAACCCGCAGCTATGAAAATCAAGAAGGTCGGCGCGTGTACGTGACGGAAGTGGTGGCTGATAGCGTCCAATTTCTTGAGCCGAAAGGAACGAGCGAGCAGCGAGGGGCAACAGCAGGCGGCTACTATGGGGATCCATTCCCATTCGGGCAAGATCAGAACCACCAATATCCGAACGAAAAAGGGTTTGGCCGCATCGATGACGATCCTTTCGCCAATGACGGCCAGCCGATCGATATTTCTGATGATGATTTGCCGTTTTAATAAACAAGTCGCTTGAAGCCCCTGTCTCTAAACAACGCGCAGGCAGCGGGCCATTCCACCGATGAGGAAACGATGGCAACGGAAAGGAGGAAATAGCATGGCAGGACGGAAAGGCGGCCGCGGCAAACGCCGCAAAGTATGTTACTTCACGGCGAACAACATTACGCATATCGACTACAAAGATGTCGATTTGCTGAAAAAGTTCATTTCTGAACGCGGCAAAATTTTGCCGCGCCGTGTAACGGGAACGAGCGCGAAATATCAGCGCAAATTGACGGTCGCGATCAAACGCGCGCGCCAAATGGCGCTTCTGCCGTACGTTGCGGACGAGTGAGCCGAAAGCAAGCAGTAAGGGGGGATCCTTACTGCTTTTTTTATCTCCTCTGACTGAGCGGACTCCCACTCCCAAGCAGAGTGAAAGTGGGGAAGGAGGTCAAATCACCAAAAAACAAAGAAAGGGGAACGTCCATTGCGAAAAACGCACGCCCTCACCGAAGCGGCGATTGAGCTCGCACTGTTTGCTGTTTTGTTTTTGCTTGCGCTGTACGCGCCGGTCATTGGGATTGTCGCCGCTTTGTTTTTAGCGCTTCCGTTTATGGTGTTTACGATGCGCCATGGGTGGATTCCAGCTATGTTGCTGCTGGCGGCGGCCCTTGTCATCTCCGGTTTGATCGGCTCGCTTTTGTCGCTGCCGATGGCGCTTATGTTCGGCACCGTCGGCATGGCAGTCGGCGCGATGCTTTCGAAACAGAAAAACCGTTATCTTGTTCTTCTTGTCGGCGCGCTTGTATTTTTGGCGAATATCGTGCTTGATTACATCATCTCGATTCAATTTTTGCACGTCGATATGATCCAAGATACGCTTGCGCTCGTGCGAGAATCGTTTGACACGGCAATGAATCTAATGAAGGGAATGGGACAAGCGCCGCCTTTGGAGATGCAAAGGCAGTTCGAACAAGGGCTGAAGCTGATCGGCTATATGGTTCCGACGCTGTTTGTCATCGCTTCGTTTGCGCTGGCGTACGCGACGATCATCGTCTCGCTGCCGGTGATGAAGAGGCTGAAGCTGCCGGTCGGTTCATGGCCGCCGTTTCGCGAGCTTATGTGGCCGAAAACTGTATTGTGGTTGTATGTCTTTGTGCTCCTTCTCTCCTTGTTCCCGTTCAAAGAAGGATCGTTTGCCTATATCGCCGTGTTGAACTTATCGTATGTGTTGCAGCTGGCGATGATTGTGCAAGGATTTTCGTTTCTTTACTACGCCGCTTACAAAAAAGGGGTTGGCAAAGGTGTGGTGGCGGCAGGGACGGTCGTTTGCTTATTCCTGCCTTTTCTACTTTATCTTGTGGCGATATTCGGTATAATTGATTTAGGATTTGATTTGCGCCGCCGCATATGATAATTGGATAAGGCGAGTCATTTCTTCAGTGTAGGAGCTGACTTGAATGTCCCATTTTTATGAAAGGAAAGCGTATCGCTATCCGTTATATGCGTTAGCCGCCCTGGCGGTGCTTATGGCGATTGGCTTGTTTTACTTCCAATGGCTGCTTGGCCTCGTCGCCCTTCTTGGCGTCGGGTTTGTGCTTTATTATGTCATTGGGGCGCAACGCTCCTTGCATAAAGAGTTGGAGCACTATATTTCCAATTTGTCGCACCGGGTGAAAAAAGTAGGCGAGGAAGCGTTGATGCAAATGCCGATCGGCATTATGCTCATCGATGAAGGGGGAGAAATCGAGTGGTCGAACCGTTTTTTGGCCGCCTGCTTTAAGGAACAGACGCTTGTCGGCCGCTCTCTCGCCGAGCTTTCCGAATCGTTGGCCGCTTTTGTGAAAAGGGGAAAAACGGACGAAGAGATCGTCGAATTGAACGGAAAGCAGCTGAAAGTGGTCATTCGCCGCCCTGAACGGCTTCTTTACTTTTTTGATGTTACTGAGCATTTGGAATTGAAGCGGCAGTACGAAGCGGAACGGCTGGTGCTCGCCATTATTTTTCTTGACAATTATGATGAAATTACGCAAGGGATGGACGATCAGGCAAAAAGCCAACTAAACAGCCTCGTCACTTCCGTGTTGAACCGGTGGGCGAACGACTATGGCATTTTTTTGAAGCGGACGTCATCCGACCGATTTATTGCCGTATTGAACGAACATATTCTTGGGCGGCTCGAGAAAAGCAAATTTTCCATTCTCGACGAAGTGCGAGAGCAGACGGCAAAACATCATGCCCAGCTGACGCTGAGCATCGGCATCGGCGCCGGCGTGTCCCAGCTCCCGGAGCTCGGGGCGCTCGCTCAATCAAGCTTGGACTTAGCGTTGGGGCGCGGGGGCGATCAAGTCGCGATTAAGCAAGGAAATGGAAAAGTGAAGTTTTACGGCGGCAAAACGAACCCGATGGAAAAGCGGACGCGCGTCCGCGCCCGCGTTATTTCCCATGCGCTTCGCGAACTGATTGCAGGAAGCGACAAAGTGCTCATCATGGGCCATAAATATCCCGATATGGACGCCATGGGAGCGGCGATCGGCGTTTTAAAAGTCGTCCAATCGAACCAAAAGGAAGGGTTTATCGTCGTCGATCCGGCCAAAACGGATGCCGGGGCGCAACGGTTGCTTGAGGAAATGAAAAAACATGCTGAATTATGGTCAAGATGCCTAAAGCCGGAGCAGGCGCTTGAGCTCGTCACCGAGGATACGCTTTTGATCGTCGTCGATACGCATCGTCCGTCGCTCGTCATTGAAGAGCGGCTATTGTATCGCACCGACCATATCGTCGTCATTGATCACCATCGCCGCGGCGAAGAGTTCATTGAGGCGCCGATTCTCGTCTATATGGAGCCTTATGCTTCTTCGACATCGGAACTCGTCACCGAGCTGTTAGAGTACCAACCGAAACGGATGAAGCTGACGATGCTCGAAGCGACCGCCCTGCTTGCCGGCATCGTCGTCGACACGAAAAGCTTTACGCTCCGCACCGGCTCGCGGACGTTCGACGCCGCGTCATACTTGCGCGCCCAAGGAGCGGATACGGTGCTTGTGCAAAAATTGCTGCGGGAAAGCATCGCCAACTACATCAAACGGGCGAAATTGATCGAACGGGCGGTGATCGATGAGCATGGCATCGCCATCGCCAAAGGGGGCGAGAACGAGGTGCACGACCAAGTGTTGATTGCGCAAACGGCCGATACGCTTCTCACTTTAAGCAGCGTCGTTGCTTCGTTCGTCATTTCCAAGCGGTCCGACGGGACGGTCGGCATCAGCGCCCGCTCGCTCGGCGATGTCAACGTGCAAGTCATTATGGAACGGCTTGGTGGAGGCGGACATTTGACAAACGCCGCTGCCCAATTGTCCGAAGTGACGGTGGAAGAGGCGGAGCGGCAGCTGCGTGAAGCCATTCATGACTATTTCGAGGGGGGGAAGCCATCATGAAAGTCATTTTTTTAAAAGATGTGAAAGGAAAAGGGAAAAAAGGGGAAATCAAAGACGTCGCCGACGGTTACGCAAACAACTTTTTGTTCAAACAAGGGCTCGCCATTGAAGCGACGCCGGCGAACATCAAAGCGCTCGAGGCGCAAAAACAAAAAGAGCAGCGCCAAGCGGCGGAAGAACTGGCCAATGCGAAAAAACTGAAAGAAGAGCTCGAGAAGCTGACGGTGGAAATTCCGGCGAAAGCGGGCGAGGGAGGCCGTTTGTTTGGTTCAATCACGAGCAAGCAAATCGCTGAGGCGCTTCAGGCCCAGCACGGCTTGAAGCTTGACAAACGGAAAATCGAGCTTGCTGATGCCATTCGCTCCCTCGGATATACGAATGTGCCGGTGAAGCTCCATCCGGAAGTGACAGCGACCTTAAAAGTGCACGTCAAGGAACAAAAATAACGGCAGCAATGATGCCCCCGCCCGCTATGGCGGGGGCATTATCGACGGAGATGAAACGGGGGAAAGGCGGTGAGACGATGAGCGAACTTTTTTCAGAACGAATTCCTCCGCAAAGCATTGAAGCCGAGCAGGCCGTGCTTGGCGCTGTGTTTTTGGATCCCACTGCGCTGACGCTCGCCTCGGAACGATTAATTCCCGAAGACTTCTACCGCGCGGCCCATCAAAAAATTTTCCACGCCATGCTTCGCGTCGCTGATAAAGGCGAGCCGGTCGATTTAGTGACGGTGACGGCGGAACTGGCCGCTTTGGAGCAGCTGGAGGAAGTGGGCGGTGTCTCCTACTTAAGCGAGCTTGCCGATTCTGTGCCGACAGCGGCCAACGTCGAATACTACGCCCGCATTGTTGAAGAAAAATCATTGCTTCGCCGCCTCATTCGCACGGCGACATCGATTGCCCAAGATGGCTATACAAGGGAAGATGAAATTGACGTTTTGCTCGATGAAGCGGAACGGAAAATTATGGAGGTTTCCCAACGGAAACATTCAGGCGCCTTTAAAAATATTAAAGATGTTCTCGTACAGACGTATGACAACATTGAAATGCTCCATAACCGGAACGGGGACATCACCGGCATCCCGACCGGATTCACTGAACTCGACCGGATGACGTCCGGATTTCAGCGCAGCGACTTGATTATCGTCGCCGCCCGGCCATCGGTCGGGAAGACGGCATTCGCATTAAACATCGCCCAAAATGTGGCGACGAAGACGAACGAAAATGTCGCGATTTTCAGCTTGGAAATGAGCGCCCAGCAGCTTGTGATGCGGATGCTTTGCGCCGAAGGCAACATCAACGCCCAAAACTTGCGCACTGGCAAGCTGACGCCGGAAGATTGGGGCAAGCTGACGATGGCGATGGGCAGTTTGTCAAACGCCGGCATTTATATTGACGATACGCCGAGCATCCGCGTCAGCGACATTCGCGCCAAATGCCGCCGCTTGAAACAGGAAAGCGGCCTCGGCATGGTGGTGATCGATTATTTGCAGCTCATTCAAGGAAGTGGGCGCAACCGGGAAAACCGCCAGCAGGAAGTGTCGGAAATCTCCCGTTCGTTAAAGGCGCTCGCCCGCGAGCTCGAAGTGCCGGTCATCGCTTTGTCACAGCTGTCGCGCAGCGTTGAGCAGCGCCAGGACAAGCGGCCGATGATGTCCGATCTTCGCGAATCGGGGAGCATTGAGCAAGACGCTGATATCGTTGCCTTTTTGTATCGCGACGACTACTACAACAAAGATTCCGAGAACAAAAACATCATCGAAATCATTATCGCCAAACAGCGGAACGGCCCGGTCGGGACGGTGCAGCTCGCCTTTATTAAAGAGTACAATAAATTCGTCAACTTAGAGCGCCGTTTCGATGAGGCGCAAATTCCACCGGGGGCGTAAGACGGACCGCGCTGCCGGCGGCGGGCGCCTTTTTGTTCTTTTGGCCTTTGACTATTTCCTCGTTTACACCCGCGGCGTTAAAGAGGGAGCCTTCCTGATCATTGATAAACGAATAAAAAAGACGATATTTTCTTTTAATGTTCGTGTTTCATTGACTTTATGGCTGAAAACTGGTACACTGACAATGTTTAGACCGAGGAAACTGGAGGTGCTCGCCATGTCGTCAGTCGTTGTTGTCGGCACGCAATGGGGCGATGAAGGGAAAGGGAAAATTACGGACTTTTTATCGGAAAATGCGGAAGTGATTGCCCGGTATCAAGGGGGAAACAATGCCGGACACACGATCGTGTTCAACGGGGAAAAGTATAAGCTGCACTTGATCCCGTCGGGCATTTTTTATAAAGATAAAATTTGCGTCATCGGCAATGGGATGGTCGTCGATCCGAAGGCGCTCGTTGCGGAGCTTTCGTATTTGCACGAGCGCGGCATTTCGACTGATAATTTGCGCATCAGCAACCGCGCTCATGTCATTTTGCCGTATCATTTGAAATTGGACGAGCTTGAGGAAGAGCGGAAAGGGGCAAACAAAATCGGCACGACAAAAAAAGGAATTGGGCCGGCGTACATGGACAAGGCGGCGCGCATCGGCATCCGCATTGTTGATTTGCTTGACCGCGACGTGTTTGCCGAAAAGCTGGAGCGCAACTTGAGGGAGAAAAATACGCTGCTTGAAAAAGTGTACGGGGTCGAAGGCTTCCGGTTGGAGGACATTTTTGAGGAGTATTACGAGTACGGCCAGCACATCGCCAAATACGTCTGCGACACATCGGTCGTATTGAACAATGCGCTCGATGAAGGGCGCCGCGTCTTGTTCGAAGGAGCGCAAGGCGTCATGCTTGACATTGACCAAGGAACGTATCCGTTTGTCACGTCGTCGAATCCAGTCGCTGGCGGGGTAACGATCGGCGCCGGTGTCGGGCCGACGAAAATCAAGCATGTCGTCGGGGTGGCGAAAGCCTATACGACGCGCGTCGGCGACGGGCCGTTCCCGACAGAGCTGCACGATGAAATCGGCGACCGCATTCGCGAAGTCGGCCGCGAGTATGGGACGACGACCGGCCGTCCGCGCCGCGTCGGTTGGTTTGACAGTGTTGTTGTCCGTCATGCCCGCCGGGTGAGCGGCATTACGGACTTGTCGCTTAACTCGATCGATGTGTTGACCGGCATTGAAACGTTGAAAATTTGCGTCGCCTATCGCTACCGCGGCCAAGTGCTCGAAGAATTTCCAGCCAGCTTAAAAGTGTTGGCCGAATGCGAGCCGATTTATGAAGAACTTCCTGGCTGGACGGAAGATATCACCGGGGTGAAAAGTCTAGACGAGCTGCCGGCGAACGCCCGCCATTACGTCGAGCGCATTTCCCAGCTCACCGGCATCCCTCTTTCGATTTTCTCCGTCGGACCGGACCGTTCGCAAACGAACGTCGTCCGCAGCGTCTACGCGTAAGCGGCAACAGTGGACGGTGGCAGGCAGCGTATAAACAAGGCAAACGACAGGCATAGATGCGCGCGCGTCTATGCTTTTTTCTTTGATAGGCTCCTCAAAATGGCAATCGGCAAAGGATGATTTCATGTTCATAACATGGTAAATTAGTAATGATAGGATTCCATCGCAAAAGGAAGGATGTGAGCGAGATGGAAAAACGCATTTTAGTCGTTGATGATGAAAAACCGATTGCCGATATTTTGCAATTTAATTTGCAAAAAGAAGGATATGAAGTCATTTGCGCCTACGACGGCGAAGAAGCGCTGCAAAAAGTTGAAGAAACGATGCCGGACTTGATTTTATTGGATATTATGTTGCCGTTAAAAGATGGCATGGAAGTATGCCGTGAAGTGCGGAAAAAGTATGATATGCCGATCATTATGCTGACAGCGAAAGATTCCGAGATTGATAAAGTGCTTGGGTTGGAGCTTGGTGCGGACGATTATGTGACAAAGCCGTTCAGCACGCGCGAGCTCCTGGCGCGGGTGAAGGCAAACTTGCGCCGCCATGCGCAAACGGCCAACCAAGAAGAAGGAGAAAACGAAACAAATGAAATCGTCATTGGCCCGCTCGTCATCCGTCCGGACGCGTATGTCGTGCAAAAGCGGGGGGAAACAATTGAACTGACCCACCGCGAATTTGAACTGCTTCATTACTTAGCGAAGCATATCGGCCAAGTGATGACGCGCGAGCATTTGCTGCAAACCGTCTGGGGCTACGATTACTATGGCGATGTGCGCACCGTGGACGTGACGGTAAGACGTCTGCGTGAAAAAATTGAGGACAACCCTTCCCACCCGAATTGGATCGTCACAAGACGGGGAGTCGGCTATTACTTGCGCAATCCGGAACAGGAGTCATGAGCCAGCATGAAAAAAGTAGGTCCATTCCGTTCGATTCATTTTAAGTTTGTCATCATTTATGTATTACTGATTCTCGTCGCCATGCAAATCATCGGCGTGTACTTCGTTCGCAAGCTGGAAACGGAGCTTGTGCAGAACTTTAAAAACTCATTAAACGAACGGGTGACCTTGCTCGCCTATAACGTCGAGCAGGCGATGAATCGGGAGCGCGATGAAAAAAGCCCGACATTGGAAGAAGACATCCGTTCGCTTCTTCATGATTTCGTTTCCCAAGACATTTCCGAAGTGCGCGTCATCGATGAGAAAGGGAAAGTGCTTGCGACATCCAATCCGTATATGCAAAACATCGTCGGAAAGCGGACGACCGAGATTTATGTAAAACGTTCCCTCGTCACCGGCGAAATCGTCGACCGGATGCTGCTCGATTCGAAAACAGGTCATCGCATGTACATTTCGTCGACTCCGATCAAAACGAGCGGCGAAATCAAAGGTGTCATTTACGTCATCGCCTCGATGGAAAACGTCTTTTCGCAAATGCGGCAAATCAATATGATTTTGGCGACCGGGACGGGGATCGCTCTCGCCATTACCGCCGTGCTCGGCATTTTTTTGTCCCGCACGATCACCCGGCCGATTTCCGATATGCGCCGGCAAGCGCTGGCGATGACGAGGGGAGATTTCTCCCGCAAGGTCAAAGTGTACGGCTATGATGAAATCGGCCAATTGGCGATGACGTTCAATAATCTGACCAAAAAACTGCAGGAAGCGCAGGCGACGACGGAAGGGGAACGGCGCAAGCTCGAGTCCGTCTTGACGCATATGACTGATGGCGTCATTGCGACCGACCGTCGCGGGCGCGTCATTCTCATTAACGATGCAGCGTTAAACATTTTGAATGTTTCACGTGAAACAGTGCTGTCGAGTTCGATCGTCGACGTGCTTGGCATTGCCGACCAGTATACGTTTGAAACGCTGCTTGAGGAGCGCGATTCGCTCATTTTAGATTTCAGCACGGATGAGGAACTGTATATTTTGCGCGCGTCGTTGTCGGTGATTCAAAAAGAGGGAGGATTTGTCAACGGGTTGATCGTCGTTTTGCACGACATTACCGAACAGGAAAAAATCGACCGCGAGCGGCGGCAGTTTGTCGCCAATGTGTCGCATGAATTGCGCACGCCGCTCACCACGATGAAAAGCTACTTAGAAGCGCTCGCTGACGGCGCTTGGCAAGATAAAGACATCGCGCCGAGGTTCATTCAAGTCGTGCAAAATGAAACGGAACGGATGATTCGGCTTGTCAACGACTTGCTCCATCTGTCCAAGCTCGACAGCAAAGACTACAAGCTGAAGAAAACGTGGATCAATTTTTCAGCCTATTTCCATAAAGTCATTGACCGATTTGAGTTGACGAAAAGCGACAACATCCGGTTCGTTCGCAAAATTCCGCGCGAGGCGATTTTTATTGAAGTTGATGAAGATAAAATTACGCAAGTGTTAGACAACATTATTTCGAACGCTTTGAAGTACTCTCCGCAAGGAGGGACGATTACATTTCGCGTCCGCAAACTTGCTGATGAAATTATTGTCAGCGTCAGCGACGAAGGAGTCGGCATTCCGAAAGCCGACTTGGCAAAAATTTTCGAACGGTTTTACCGGGTCGACAAGGCCAGGTCGCGCAAATTGGGCGGTACGGGGCTTGGGCTGGCCATTGCCAAAGAAGTCGTTCTTGCCCATGGCGGGACGATTTGGGCAGAAAGCAAGGAGCATAAAGGAACGACGATTTATTTTACGCTGCCGCTAGAACGCGAGCAAAAGGATGACTGGTGCGATGTATGAAACGATCAAAACCATCGTGTTGACGTTGCTTGTGCTCATCAGCATTACCTTAACGTTTGCCTTATGGACATATCATCCGAAATACGACGTGCTGCAAAACGACGAATACATTCAACACGTCTCCGTGAGCAATACGCAAGTGGATACAGCGATGGTCGTGCAGCCAAAGCAGATTCTCATTCATAAAAACGGCGTCCCCTATGCTGTGACGAAAGACGAAGAGAAAAATGAAGTGCTGAAAGAAATGAGAAGATGGACGCTTGATGATTTCGAAGATGTTTCGTCTTCTGTTCCGCAAGGGAAGTTTTTATCGTTTTTAAACGGCAAAGAGCGGCTTGAGATCATTTACCCCGATGAGGTGCCGATCGACATATACCGATTGATTTTCACGATCGATGACAGGGGGCTCGACGGCTTGGCGTTTGACCGCCTGCTCGTCCCGCTCGGCGGGAAGGACGAGTTCCCCATCTACTTCATCGCGACCGACAAGCGCAAAATTTACAAGGCGATTGCCAGCGATGCCTCCTTATCGGCGATCGGCCGGCTGGCGAAAGAAGCGAGCCATTTTCCGCGTTATTTCGCTTATCCGGTCAGCGAAACGAAGCAGTTGTATTTGCCGGAAAAAGAAGTGGTGCTCAGCAGTCTGCAATATTATACCGACGAGCTGGACGCAGACAAGTTTAAAGAAGCGCTCTTTAGCGATCCAAGCTTTGTCAAAAAAGATTTGATTCCGTTTGGCGAAGAATATACAGACGGTTCGCGGCTGATGGACGTCGATTTTCTTCAACGGATGCTGCTGTATGTGAATCCAGCGGCGCGCGTCTCGAATATGGGACAAACGGAGCAAGAAACCCATATCATCCAAAAAAGCATTGATTTCGTCAATGAGCATGGCGGTTGGACGGATCTGTATCATTTCGCCCGCTGGAGCGAGGAGGATCGAAAAGTCACGTTCCGGCTTGTCGTCAACGGCTATCCAGTCTTTAATGAATACGGCATGTCAGAAATCGTGGAGACGTGGGGAGCGTCCGATTTGATGAAATACCAGCGTCCGCTCTTCCGCCTTGAAATCGCGGATCGCAACCGCACACCAAAAACGCTGCCGTCCGGCCATGAGGTCGTCAACTGGTTCGAACAGACGAAAGGCGTTCGCAAATCGCTCATCAAAGATATCGCCATCGGCTATGAGCTCATCAAAGATCCGGAGCGGGAAAAAGTCATCCGCCTTGAACCGGCATGGTTCTACTTGTACGGACAAACGTGGAAAAAGGTAAACATGGGCGATGAGGCGGGAGGAGGGGGAACAAATGGACTGGAGTAAAACGAAGACGATTTTTATTATCGTGTTCCTCATCCTCGACTGCTTTTTAGGCTATCAGTTTATGGAAAAACGAAACAGCAGCCAGCTCGATGTCATTTTGGAAACGACGATTGAAGAGCAGCTTGAGGCGAACGGCATTACGTATGTGGATCTGCCTAAAGAAGTGACGAAAGCGGCGTATGTCAGCGGCAAAAGCCGCTCATTCACCATGGCGGATGTAAAAAAGCTGCCCGGGCAAAAAGTGAAAATCGAAGGAGAAACGAAAGTCAAAGGGACGTTCATCGATCCGGTTGCGCTGCCGATTGACGATCCATACCAGCTGCGTGAGTTTTTGCAGCGCTACATCATCGGCGGCGGGCAATATGCCTTTTGGTCGTTTGATGAAAAACAAGGAATCTTGACCTGCTACCAAATGTATGACGGCAAGATGATTTACGGCAATGAAAACAGCAAGCTCGTCATCCATGTCAACGGGAGACGGGAAGCGCTGTCGTATGAACAGACGATGCTCAGCGACTTGGAAAAGTACGAGCGGAAGCAAGATATCGTCCCGGCGATTAAAGCCATTGAGACGTTGTACCGAAAAGGGCATTTGCAGCCGGGCGACCGCGTCACGAAAGTGGAGCTTGGCTATTACGGGCTTGTTCAATTTACTGCATCCCAAGTGTTGACTCCAACTTGGCATATTGTTGTCAATCGGAAGGAAGACTATTTCGTCAATGCGTTTGAAGGGCAAGTGATCAATGATCAAGGAAATGTGCTGGAGTGAAAGAACATGACGATGCGATTTAGTGTGCTGGCCAGCGGCAGCACCGGCAACGCCTTTTACATTGAGACAGACCGCCAGCGCCTGCTTGTTGACGCCGGTTTGAGCGGCAAGCAGCTTGAGGAGTTGTTTGCTGAGATCGGCCGCCATCCAAAGCAGCTTGATGCGCTGCTTGTCACCCATGAACATAGCGACCATATTAAAGGGCTCGGGGTGCTTGCCCGCAAGTATCGGCTGCCGGTGTATGCCAATGAAAAAACGTGGCGGGCGATGGAACAAACGGTCGGCGACATTCCGCCCGAGCAAAAATTTGTCTTTCCGCTCGGCGCGGTAAGGACGTTCGGCGATGTTGACGTCGAATCGTTCGGCGTCTCTCACGACGCCGCCGAGCCGATGTTTTACGTTTTCCACTATGAAGGGAAAAAGCTTGCGTTGCTCACCGATACCGGCTATGTGAGCGAGCGGATCAAAAAGACGATTGAAAACGCGGATGTGTTCGTGTTTGAAAGCAATCATGACGTCGGCATGCTGCGGATGGGGAGATATCCATGGAGCGTCAAGCGCCGCATTTTAAGCGATGTCGGCCATATTTCGAATGAGGAAGCGGGTTTGGCGCTTGCTGACGTGATCGGCGACCGGACAAAGCAAATTTATTTGGCCCATTTGAGCCAAGATAACAATATGAAAGAGCTGGCGCGCATGACCGTGACGCAAGTGTTGGAACAGAAAGGCTTAGCGGTCGGCGCCCGCTTTCGTTTGTATGATACCGATCCGCGTCGGGCGACGGCACTAGCGTATGTATAAAGCCCGTTTTGCCGAAACTGAGGGAGACACATTTGTTGGATTTTTTCTCCTGTTCATGATTATAATGAGGGATGGAGACGAATGTGGAAAGGAGGGTGAGCATGGGATACTACGACGACCATTATGAGCCGTACGAACAAACGAGGAGGAAGCGGCGCAGCGGATCGTTTGTTTCCGCGCTTGTCGGCGCCGTGTTAGGAGGGCTGCTCGTCCTCATGTCCATTCCGGCGCTTTCCCGTTGGGATATCCTCCCGTATGATGTTGTGCCGAATCAAAGAGCAGAGGAAGAGCCAAAAACAGAGGAAAATGGAACTCCACCGATTCGGCAGAGTGTTTCCGTAGATGTGACGACGGCGGTGACAAAGGCGATCGACCAAGTGTCGGATGCGGTTGTCGGCGTTGTCAACATTCAAGAAGCCAGCTTCTGGTCGCAAGGAGGCGAGGCTGGCGTCGGATCGGGCGTCATTTACAAGAAAGCGGGAGGCCGGGCGTTTATCGTCACGAACCATCATGTTGTTGAAAACGCCAGTCAGCTCGAAGTGAGCCTCAAAGATGGGACGAGAGTGCCGGCGAAGCTGCTCGGCAGTGATGTGCTTATGGATTTAGCCGTCTTGGAAATTGACGCGAAGCATGTGAAAAAAGTCGCCCAGTTCGGCAACTCCGATACGGTGAAGCCAGGCGAGCCAGTCATTGCCATCGGCAACCCGCTCGGTTTGCAGTTTGCCGGCTCGGTGACACAAGGCATTATTTCCGGAACGAACCGGACGGTCGAAGTCGATTTGGACCAAGACGGCGCTCCAGACTGGAACGCAGAAGTATTGCAGACAGATGCGGCGATCAACCCGGGCAACAGCGGCGGCGCTCTTGTCAATATCAAAGGGCAAGTCATCGGCATCAACTCGATGAAAATCGCCCAAGAGGCGGTTGAAGGCATCGGGTTCGCGATCCCGATCAACACGGCCATTCCGATCATTTCGGACTTGGAAAAATACGGACAAGTGCGCCGTCCGTACATGGGCGTTGAACTTCGCTCGCTGAGCGACATCCCATCGTACCATTTGCAGGCGACGCTCCATTTGCCGCCGAACGTAACGGAAGGAGCGGCGGTCATTCAAGTCGTGCCGATGTCGCCGGCCGCACAGGCGGGCTTAAAACAGTTTGATGTCATCGTGGCGCTTGACGGCGAAAAAATCCGCAACGTGCTTGATTTGCGCAAATATTTGTATACGAAAAAATCGATCGGCGACCGGATGGAAGTCACGTTTTATCGTGATGGGAAAAAACGCACGGTCACGATGAAGCTGGCGCGTGAGTCGTATTAAACGAATGGAGGGAGCGAAAACGCTCCTTCTTTTTTCCACAAGGAGAGGGGCGAGAATGATGATATTCACATGTGAAGAACATGTCGACATCGCCATTGATCAATATGTAGATGAAACGGAACAGGCGCCGGATCTCCTGCCTGTGGACAACAGCGAAAAACAGTGCTATTTTTGCTCGAAACAAGCTGTATATGTCGTAGGAGGATAACAGTTTTTTCACAACATGTGGATATGTGTTGTGTATATGTGGATAAATCTTGTTGATAAGCTGTTTATAAGGCAGGGGTTGTTTGTGCATATTTCCATTGTCGCTGTGGGTAAATTGAAGGAAAAATATTTAATCGCTGGAATTAATGAATATACAAAGCGTCTGTCCGCATACGCCAAAATCGACATCATCGAAGTCGCTGATGAAAAAACGCCGGAGCGGGCGAGCGAACTTGAGGAGGAACAAATCAAAGAGCGCGAGGGAGGACGGCTGCTGGCGAAAATTCCGCATGACGCTCACGTCATCGCGCTCGCGATTGAAGGGAAGATGCAATCGTCCGAGCAATTCGCCGCCCGTCTCGATGAGCTCGCCACCTACGGCAAAAGCAAAGTGGTGTTCGTCATCGGCGGCTCGCTTGGCTTAAGCAAACAAGTGATGGCGCGCGCCGATGAGACGCTGTCGTTTTCGAAAATGACGTTTCCACACCAGCTGATGCGCCTCATTTTGCTCGAGCAAATTTACCGCGCATTTCGCATTAACCGCGGGGAACCGTATCATAAGTAAATGGGGTTTTTCCATTTCTTAGTTTCATGATGGGATGAAGACGTTCTATCGCAGATTTATCCATTACGGTTGAATATGGGGGATAAAGTATGAGACATTTGATTCAAATAGCCGTTGCCGCCAATGCAGCACAACGGCTATCCTTCATCAATCACCGTTTGTGTAACTCACATTTCGCACCCTCCCAACGAAAATCGGGAGGATTTTTTATGTCCATCGTCGAATGAATCCTTGACATACAAGGAAAGTGAAGGAGTTTTTCTCTCATGAACGTTCAAGTCAAAAAGGTCT
>NZ_JBREBQ010000028.1:0-42254 GCF_052906625.1 Geobacillus sp. CCR
CGCACCCTAGGTCTGTAAGATATCCACAAAACTGAAAAAGGATGTAAGGGATTTTGTCGAAAAATATTTTTTGGACACCCCTGAGGGGCCGAAAAGCCTTGATAAATCAACATTTCTAGAGGGAGGAAAATCGATCATGCGCGACGGGCATATTCATACGCCGTTTTGTCCGCACGGAAGCCAAGATCCGCTTGAGGCCTATGTAGAGCGCGCGATCGAACTGGGCTATACCGACATTTCCTTTACGGAGCATGCCCCGCTTCCTGAGCGGTTTATCGATCCAACGCCCAACCAGGACTGTTCGATGAAGCTTAGCCAGCTTGAGCGCTATTTGCACGCCGTCGCTGAGGTGAAAGCCCGCTACCGAAACGACATTGCCATCCGTGTCGGGCTCGAAGTCGATTTTATTCCTGGCTTTGAGGAAGAAACAACCCGCCTGCTCGACGAGGTCGGCCCGCTACTTGACGACAGCATTTTATCGGTTCACTTTTTGGCCCACGAAGGGCAATATTTATGCCTTGATTACAGCGAAGATATGTTCGCCGACATCGTCCGCTTGTTCGGATCGGTCGAACGCGTCCACCGCGCCTACTACGAAACGGTGCTGCAATCGATCCGCACGGAGCTTGGCCGCTACAAACCGAGACGCATCGGCCATATGACGCTTGTGCGCAAGTTCCAACGCCGTTTCCCATGCTTGGAACCAATGGATGAGTGGATTGTTGCCATTCTCGATGACATCAAGCAGTTCGGCTATGAATTGGACTACAACGGCGCCGGCGCCGCCAAACCGCTCTGCCTTGAGCCGTATCCGCCGGGCGGCGTGATCGCCGAGGCGCGGCGGCGGGGCATCCCAATCGTCTACGGATCCGACGCCCATCGCGCCGCCGACTTGCACCAAGGACGGGAGAGGATGGACCGCGAGGCGCTTTCGGTTGACAACCGCCCGCAGCCGTCATAAAATAGGCGAATCAGCCATTTCCCTGCTTGCATCCTGCTGGATGTTGAGGCCAGAGTCCTGCTCCAACCATGATGAAAAAGGAGGCTAGTTCTATGTTTCGTCCCATGGCTTACAACGGAACACGCGAAGAAAATTACGCGCTCGTCATCGAACAGCTGAAATCGCTCATTTCCGGGGAACCCAACTTCATCGCCAACTTGGCGAACGCAGCCGCCTTGCTCAACCAGTTTTTCACCGACATCAATTGGGTCGGTTTTTATCTCGCAGACGGCGAGGAGCTTGTGCTTGGCCCGTTCCAAGGCTTGCCGGCATGCGTGCGCATTCCGTTCGGCAAAGGGGTGTGCGGCACGGCGGCCGCCAAACGGCGGACGGTGGTCGTTCCAGACGTTCACCAATTCCCGGGCCATATCGCCTGCGATGCGGCGTCTCAATCGGAAATCGTCGTGCCGCTCATCAAAGACGACCGCGTCATCGGCGTTCTTGACATCGACAGCCCGGTGAAAAACCGCTTCGATGACATCGACCGCCGCTACTTGGAGCAGTTTGCCAGCGTGCTCATTTCCGCCTGACGAAAAAAGCGCACCAAGCGCGAAGAAGGAATCCGCTTGCTCGGATTCCTTTTTTTTACACCTTATACAAATGACCGTCATCGTGCACAAAAATGCAGTTTTTTCCCGTCTCTTTTGCCATATAAAGCGCGGCGTCGGCTCGTTTGAACAGCTGTTTTGCATCCTCGCAGCCTTGGCGCTCCCACCATGACACGCCGCACGAAACGGTCACCGTCGGAATCGTTTGTTCTCTGACTTTTTCTGTGATGCGGCGGGCAATCGAAATGGCGTCAGACAGCGGCACTTTCGGCAAATACACCGCCAGCTCTTCCCCGCCCCAACGCGCCGCCACATCGCCATCGCGAATGTTGGCGCGCACCGTCTCAGCCACTTGGACGAGCACCCCATCGCCCGTTTGATGGCCGTACACATCGTTGATTTGCTTAAAGTTGTCAATGTCAAACAAAATGAGCGCCCCGGATGCATCGGATCCCATGGATGTTTGGATCACCTCGTCCAAGTAGCGGCGCGTATGCAGCTTTGTCAAATAATCGGTGACTACCATCTTCTCGAGCTCTTCGCGCAGCATCGCGTTCATAAACGCCAGCGTTGAATGTTGAACGAGGGATTCCAAGAGCTTAAACATCTCAAACGTAAATCGGTATGGCTCGCTGGCGAGCGCAATGCACAGTCCCTTCGTTTCCTTGTTTTGCTGCATCGGCGCCGCCATGATGGAACGAAACGAACCGAAAGCGGACACGCATACATCACCGGCAAATAAAATGTCATTTCCGCTTTGGCGCCGCTTTTCCACCCATTCGATATAGGGCTCGGACCGATGGTCGAAAAAAAACGGCGTGCTGCCTGGCAAAAGCTCCCGCTTGCCGTCGGCAAACAAGAAAAAACCGACTTCATCCGCGCCGAACGATTGTTGGATTTGCGATACCATGTACTCAATGGCTTCATGAAGCCGCGGCCGGGCGTTCAATTGGCGCATTGTGTCGTTGATCAGCTGCAAATCGGCGACAAGCCGGCGCGACTGTTCATACAACTTGGCGTTCTCAAGCGCGCTTCCAGCCGTGCTCGCCAGCAGCGAAATAAAATGAATCTCTCGTTTTGGAAATGGCGCAGCGTATGGGGCGATAATTTCAATCACCCCATACACCGCCTGCACCCCTTTAATCGGGGCGTACAGCACCGAGCGCGGCGGCGCCTCCATCTCCTCGCATTGCACTTGTCCAGTCAAAAACGCCCGCAACGCCGCCGTCTGTTTTTCCCTTTCATCCAATACAAGCGTTTTAATCGGCAAATTTCCGCGCAGATGGTTGTCATGCGACAACAGAAGGTGGTAGGTGAATGATGGATAGACGTTTTGCAGCGTGCGGATAATTTCTTCAAGCACAACATCGATATGCATCGAGGAATGAATTTTTGCGGCAAAGTGATGCAGCTGTCCATACCGTTTCTCTTCGCCCTCTCCTTGCAGCACCGCGCTAAGTTTCCGAAACAATCGCGCCAAATCCGTCCGGATCTCCCACAACAACCGCTCGTCAAAACCGCCATCTTTTCGATACATCAGCTCGACCATCGCCGGCGTCTCATCGGAAAGCATGAAAAAGAGCCGGGCCGCCATATGCGGCCCACCGGCATCGACAACAGCGACTTTCCGCTCTCCATCAGCCGCGATCGGCCCAGCGTCCGGCGTCCCAACCGCGGCCGCTTCCGGATAAAAGGCAGCCCGCACCGGGTCGTACAAATAAAAAACGGCTTGCTCGAGCGCCAGCTCTTCTTTTAGCAGCGCGAGCAACTCGCCCGCCGCCGCCGAAAACGGCCCATCGTCCTGAAACGCTAAAAACCAGTGGAAAAATTTTTGTTTAAATGATTCATACCGCTTCATTTCTTCCTTGTTCATCGCCTTTTCCACCCAAACCGGCATCATCATTCCAAATGAGAGAATGGGATGACAAATTTTTTCTAAAAATTGCATCTTTTATTATATCATACAAATAGAGAAGAAGGGAAACAAAATGTTGACTTTATCCTCTAAAAATCATATAATAGCCTTTGTGTAAAATATAGCAGCCTTTGTGCCCACCTTTATGGTTCATTTTGTTCCTCGACCCGCCGAGGTGCATCGTGTAACTCTTAGCTGCGAGAGCGAGGATGCATGAAAACAAAATGGCCATAATTGTTGGCGCACATCTGCTTTTATTTTACGGGAATAAAAGCGTAAGGAGGAGCAACGAATGGCTCGTTATACTGGCCCAATGTGGAAAATTTCCCGCCGCCTTGGCATCTCGTTGAGCGGCACGGGGAAAGAATTGCAAAAACGTCCGTATCCGCCTGGCCAACATGGTCCGGGGCAACGGCGGAAATTGTCGGAATATGGCTTGCAGCTGCAAGAAAAACAAAAGCTGCGCCATATGTACGGCGTGAACGAACGCCAATTCCGCAAAACGTTTGAAGAAGCAGGCAAAATGCCGGGCAAACACGGCGAAAACTTCATGATTTTGTTAGAATCGCGCCTAGACAACCTCGTCTATCGCTTAGGGTTGGCCCGCACGCGCCGTCAAGCCCGCCAGCTCGTGACGCACGGCCACATTTTGGTCGACGGCAGCCGTGTCAACATCCCGTCGTACCGAGTCAAACCGGGACAAACGATCGCCGTTCGCGAAAAATCGCGCAACTTGCAAGTGATTAAAGAAGCGCTCGAAGCGAACAACTACATTCCGGATTACTTGACGTTCAATCCGGAAAAAATGGAAGGGACGTACACCCGCTTGCCGGAGCGTTCCGAACTGCCGGCGGAAATCAACGAAGCGCTCATCGTCGAGTTCTACTCGCGTTAAGGCGCAAAAAAGATCCGAAATGCCGATGCATTTCGGATCTTTTTTCTTAGGCGTAGCGAATCAAATAATACTTTTTCTTCCCGCGGCGGATGACCGTAAACCGCCCCTCAAGGCGGTGTTCAGCCGTTAATATGGCTCCGACGTCTTGAAGGCGCTCGCCGTTGACGTAAATGGCGCCGCTTTGGATGTCTTCGCGCGCTTGCCGCTTCGATGGCGAAATGCCGGCAGAAACGAGCAGCTCGACAAGCGGAACGTCGCCTCCTTCATGAACGAATGACGGCACATCTTTGAACCCTTGCTCAATTTCCGCCGCTGTCAAATTGGCAATGTCGCCGCTAAAGAGCGCTTCAGAAATGCGAATCGCTTGCCTGAGCGCCTCTTCGCCGTGCACGAGCTTTGTCACTTCCTCAGCAAGCGCCTTTTGGGCCGCCCGCTTCTCTGGGGCTTCACGAAGCTCTTGTTCAAGCGCTTCGATTTCCTCTTTTGACAGGAACGTAAAGTACTTCAAGTAGCGGATCACATCGCGGTCGTCGGTGTTGATCCAAAACTGGTAAAACTCGTACGGCGATGTTTTCTCTTTATCGAGCCAAATCGTGCCGCTTTCCGTTTTCCCGAATTTCGTGCCGTCCGCTTTCGTCACAAGCGGGATCGTCAAGCCAAACGCCCGCGCCTCGCCTTTCGTTTTGCGAATAAGCTCAAGCCCTGCCGTGATGTTGCCCCATTGGTCGCTCCCGCCGATTTGCAGGCGGCAGCCTTCCGTCTCGTACAGGCGGAGAAAATCGTATGCCTGCAGCATCATATAGCTGAACTCGGTAAATGAAATGCCCGTCTCGATGCGCGATTGCACCGACTCTTTCGCCATCATGTAGTTGACGCTGAAATGCTTGCCCACATCGCGCAAAAACGTAATGACATCCAGCGGCCCGATCCAGTCGTAGTTGTTTTTGATTTTCGCCGGATTGCCGTCCGCTTCAAAATCTAAAAAACGGCCGAGCTGTTCTTTAATACGCGCGCTCCATGCCTCGACGGTTTCTTTCGCATTGAGCGTGCGCTCGCTTTTTTTCCCGCTCGGGTCACCGATCAACCCCGTCGCTCCGCCGACTAGGGCGATCGGCCGGTGCCCCGCCTGCTGGAAGCGGCGCAGCGTCAAAATGGCGGCCAAGTTGCCGATATGCAAACTGTCCGCCGTCGGGTCAAACCCGCAGTAGAGCGTCACCCGCTCCTCATTCAACAGCTTGCGCAACCCGTCTTCATCCGTCGTTTGGTTGACGAGCCCGCGCCATTGCAATTCCGCAAGCAAATCCATGTCCTTCACCTCTCTATAAATGTCATGCAAAAGAAAACACCCGCCCGTGATGAAGGGGCGAGTGTTCGTCGCGGTACCACCCTACTTAGAAAGCATGGTGCTTTCTCACTCATTTGGATAACGGCGCCGGCCGGCGGATGGCTACTAGGTGCCAAAAACGTTCGCCATCGCTGCTCAGGGAGGTAATTCACGCCTGCCTGTGGACTGGCTCGCACCGTCCGCCAGCTCTCTGCACCAGGGAGACAGCCGCTACTTGTTCCCATCATCGCTTTCTCATATGAAATATATACATTCTTATTACCATAGCGATGCGCTCGCTGTCAACTCTAACGCTTTTCGCACAAACGGCGAAAAATCGGCAAAATTCCACAATGCCTCCCCTTCCTATGGTATACTGATATATAATGACTTGCCGCATAGGGGGGGCTGGCATGAAGCGAAACCAACTTTCCATTTCTCTTGAAAAAGCGTGGCATTATTTTTCCCTTACATACGATGTGGTTTGGAACGTCATCTTAATTTTGCTCATCGTCGCACTCTGCCTTGTCTGCTTTGCCATCGGCGCCGGCGCCGGCTATTTTGCCTTTTTGGTCAAAGATATGCCCGTTCCCTCGCCCGACGAGATGAAAAAGGAGATTTACCATTACGGCGAAACGAGCCACATGTACTTTGACGGCGGCGTATATTTAGGGCGGTTCCGGTCCGACCTTGACCGCGAGGCGGTGCCTCTTTCCGAGGTGTCGCCATACGTCGTGCAGGCGATCATCGCGACCGAAGACGAACATTTTTATGAACACGACGGCGTCGTTCCGAAGGCCGTCATCCGCGCCGTGTTTCAAGAGCTGACCAACTCGCCGGTCAAAAGCGGCGGGAGCACGCTTACGCAGCAGCTCGTCAAAAACCAGATGTTGACGAACGAGGTGTCGTTTGAGCGGAAGGCGAAAGAAATGCTGCTTTCACTTCGTCTGGAGAAATTTTTTTCCAAAGAAGACATTTTAGAGGCGTATTTAAACGTCGTTCCGTTCGGCCGCAATTCTTCAGGGCGCAACATCGCCGGCATCCAAGCCGCGGCCCAAGGCGTCTTTGGCGTCAACGCCAAAGAGTTGAATCTCGCTCAAGCGGCGTTTTTGGCCGGACTGCCGCAAAACCCGTTCGTCTACACCCCGTTTGCCGCTGACGGCAGCGTCAAATCGGATCTCTCGGCGGGATTGAAACGGATGAAAACGGTGCTGTACCGGATGAAACGGGCCGGCTACATCTCGGAAAAACAGTATAAGGAAGCGCTTTCCTATGATGTGGCGAAGCATTTCGCCGCCCCGAAGCCGTCGCCGTTTGAACAATATCCGTTTTTGACGATGGAGATTGAGCGGCGGGCGAAAGAGGTGCTCGCCGAGACGTTCGCCAAGCGCGACGGCTATAAGCCGGAAGAGGTGAAGCGCGACCCCGCTCGTTTCCGCCGCTACCTCGGCGAGGCGGAAAAAGCGTTGCGCCAAGGCGGATATCGGATTTATACGACGATCGACAAAAAGATTTATGAACAAATGCAGCGCATCGCCGCCCGCTACCCGTATTACGGAAGCGACAATGTGTATTACACCAAAGACAAGAAAACAGGAAAAATGATCCCCCATCGCCAACCGGTCGAAGTCGGGGCGATGCTCATCGAAAACAAAACGGGAAAAATCATCAGCTTCGTCGGCGGCCGCGATTATGGGCGCGAGCAGTTGAACCACGCCACCCAGGCGCACCGGTCCAACGGGTCAACGATGAAACCGCTCTTAGTATACGCGCCGGCGATGGAGATGGGCGTCATCCAGCCGGCGACGATCATTCCCGACTTGCCGCTTTCGATCGGTTCGTATACACCGAAAAACGCGGACGGAAAAACGCACGGGCTCGTCACGGCGCGCTATGCCTTGCAGCAATCGTTCAACATTCCGGCCGTTCGGACGTATATGAGAATTCGATCCCGCCATCCGATTGACTATTTGCATAAAATGGGGGTCACGAGCGTCGCCAAACAAGAAGAGGCCAATCCAGCTTTGGCGATCGGCGGGACGCACATTGGCGTCACGGTCGAGGAAAACGTCAACGCCTATGCGACGTTCGCCAATTACGGATCGTTCGTGGACGCTTACATGATTGAGAAGATTGTGGACAAAAACGGAAAGATCGTTTACAAACATCAAAGCAAACCCGTCCCGGTGTTTTCGCCGCAAACGTCGTACTTGATGATTGATATGATGCGCGACGTGCTTCACGGCGGAACGGCCTCGTCGGTGCCGCGCTACTTGACCTTTTCCGCCGATTGGGCGGGAAAAACCGGCACATCGCAAGACAAGCGCGATTCGTGGTTTATCGCCGTCAATCCGAACGTCACGTTCGGCGTTTGGATCGGCTATGACCGGCCGGCGCCGCTTGAGTCCCGCTACAAAGGGCTTTCCTACAGCCAGCGCACCCAGCTGTTATGGGCGCGGTTGATCAATGCTGCCTATCAAGAAAACCCGAAGCTCATCGCTCCGCCGAAGCGGTTTCTCATGCCAGGCGGCATCGTCCGCCGCGCTTACTGCGCCGCGAGCGGCTTCAGCCCGTCGGCCGCGTGCGAAAAAGCCGGGCTCGTCCGTTACGATCTGTACAATACGAAGTTTGCACCGCGGGAAGGAAGCGGCGAGGAAGTGGAAGTGATGGAAAGCCGGGTCGTCGTCATCGGCGGACGCCGCTATGTGGCGCTTGAGACGACGCCGGAAGAGTTTGTCACTCGCGAAGTGATCGTGAATCCGAAGCTTCTCGCCGATTGGGGGATCAACGGCGAAGGGCAGGCGGGCGATGCATCGCTCGTCTCCACATTAAAGGAAAACGGCCGTCCACCGGCTCCACCCGCCGCTCGGCTTGCAGGGGGCAAGCTCGTCTGGAATCGCCATAACGAGCCGGATGTCATCGGCTACCGCGTCTATCTAGTGAACGAAACGGGGGAACGACGCCTCGCCGCCGCTGTTAAAGCGGACGAGGCAGCCTCGTTTTCGCCGCTGCAGCCGGGCGCCGCGTACTGCGTCACTGCTGTGGACATCGCCGGACAGGAATCGGCGCCGTCGAACCTCGTTTCGCTGCCGTCCGCCTCGCCGCCCAATTCCGGTCATCAAAAGAGCGGCGAGCCGTCTTCTCCCCCGCCGTCGGGTGACGTGGAGTGACAAGGAGCTGACCCAAAAGATTGTCTTTCTTTGATTGGCTTTCTTTAGAAGATGCCATTCGTTTTGAATAAAGAGTTGGCGCGTATATATGGTGATCGAAAAGAGGGTGTCCCGATCCTTGTTGGGACACCCTTTCTTGTTTTGTGAAGATGGGGAAAGCACAACGATTTTCGCCAAATGGATGGTTCTTAAGCGAAGAGGAAACGGGCATGTATCAAGTTTTTCAAATGGAGAAATCACGCTGTTGGCCGCGTTTTCCGTTCCATCACCGTCTTTGCAGCCGCCCCGCTTCGGCCCCAGTCTGAAAAGAACAACAGCGCCTGGAACAGCGGATGTTCCAGACGCTTTTCGCTCATCAGTCTTCCATCGTCGACAAATCGCCGGTCGGCAAGTTGAGCTCCCACGCCTTTAGGACGCGGCGCATGATTTTCCCGCTCCGCGTTTTCGGCAGTTTGTCGCGGAACTCGATCTCACGCGGCGCGGCATGAGCGGCAAGCCCTTTTTTCACAAATTGGCGGATGTCTTCTTTCAGCTCCTCGGACGGCTCGTACCCTTCGCGAAGCGCGATGAACGCTTTGATGATTTCCCCGCGCACCGGATCCGGCTTGCCGATGACGCCGGCTTCGGCAACGGCCGGATGCTCGACGAGCTTGCTTTCGACTTCAAACGGCCCAACGCGCTCGCCGGATGTGTTGATGACATCGTCAACACGGCCTTGGAACCAGAAGTAGCCGTCTTCATCCATGTAGGCCGAATCGCCGGATACGTACCAGTCGCCGATAAAGTATGATTCATATTTTTGCGGGTTGTTCCAAATCGTTTTCATCATCGACGGCCAGCCTTTTTTGATGGCCAAGTTGCCCATCCGGTACGGCGGCAAGACGTTTCCTTGGTCATCAATGATCGCCGCCTCAACGCCCGGAATCGGTTTCCCCATCGATCCCGGCTTGATTTCCATGCACGGGTAGTTGCAAATGAGATGCCCGCCTGTTTCCGTCATCCACCACGTATCATGGATGCGGCGGCCGAACACTTTCATCCCCCAGCGGATGACTTCCGGGTTGAGCGGCTCGCCGACGCTCAAAATGTGGCGGAGCGAGCTTAAATCATATTTTTTCACGACTTCATCGCCGGCGCCCATCAGCATGCGGAACGCCGTCGGCGCGCTGTACCAGACGGTGACGCCGAAATCTTGGATCGTTTCATACCAAGCATCCGGGCTGAAGCGGCCGCCGACGATGACGCTTGACGCTCCGCACAGCCACGGGCCGAAGATGCCGTACGACGTCCCGGTCACCCACCCCGGGTCAGCCGTGCACCAGTAAATGTCGTCTTCTTTTAAGTCGAGCACCCATTTCGCCGTTTGATAGTGCTGAATCATCGCGTTATGGACGTGCAAAACGCCTTTCGGCTTGCCGGTCGAACCGGATGTGTAATGCAAAATCAAGCCGTCTTGGCGGTCGACCCATTCGATGTCGAAATGCTTGCTTGCCTCATTCATCCGCTTTTTCAAATCGATGTACGGCCCTTCCTCGACAATGCCGTCGCCGACCAAAAAGACGTACTTCAACTCCGGCAAATCGCCGACCGGCACGCGCGGCAGAAGCTCCGGCGTCGTAATGATCGCCTTCGCCCCGCTGTCTTCAAGACGGTCGCGCACCGCTCCTTCCATGAACGCCTCAAACAACGGCCCGACGATGGCGCCGGTTTTAATGATCCCAAGCACCGCAAAGTACAGTTCCGGAGAACGCGGCATGAACACGAACACACGGTCGCCCTTCTGAATGTCCGCCGCCTGTTTTAAGACGTTCGCCACCTTATTGGACATCTCTTTCATTTCTTTGAACGTATATTTCTCGTTCCGCACCGCGTCGCGGTAATAGAGCGCCACTTTATTTTTACGGAACGACTCAGCATGGCGGTCGATCGCCTCATACGCCATGTTGACTCGGCCCGTTTCATGCCAAGAAAACTCTTTCTCCACTTCCGACCATTGAAACTGTTTATATGTTTCTTCGTAGTTTTTCAAATTGTAGTCCCCTTGTATGACAGGAAGCCGTTCTGTGTTCATTCTCCGATCCCCCTTATGTAAGTGATTACATTTCTATTATAGTCGATTGAAAACCATTTCTCAATTTTTAAAATATTCCTCGTCCCCACTTTTTTGAAATTTTTTTGAACCGCGCCAGCCGGCGCCGTTTTTATGTATAATGGAAGCAGAACGACCAATTCAGGTGGTGGACGAATGGAACATAAAAAAACGTATAACGCCAAAGAGCTGAAAACCCCGAAAGGAACGCTCCTCATCGAAGGGCCGGTGACGCCGGAAGCGTTGGCCAGCTATGAATTCCACCATGACCTCACTTCCTTCCGCCCGCCTGCCAAACAGCACAAAGCGTTGATCGAAATCGCCAAGCTGCCGGAAGGGCGGATCATCATCGCCCGCCGCGGCGAGGTGATTGTCGGGTATGTGACGTTTTTGTATCCTGATCCTCTCGAACGTTGGTCGGAAGGGAACATGGAAAATTTGCTCGAGCTTGGCGCCATTGAAGTCATTCCGGAGTTCCGCGGGTTTGGCGTCGGAAAAAATTTATTGATCGTCTCGATGATGGACGACGCCATGGAAGACTATATCATCATTACAACGGAGTATTATTGGCATTGGGATCTAAAAGGCACGGGGCTGAACGTATGGGAGTACCGAAAAGTGATGGAGAAAATGATGAACGCCGGCGGGCTCGTCTGGTATGCGACCGACGACCCGGAAATTTGCTCCCATCCGGCGAACTGCCTCATGGTCCGCATTGGCAAACGGGTCGACGCCGAATCGATTCAACGATTCGACCGGCTTCGGTTTATGAACCGCTATATGTACTAGCTGAAATTCTCAGCTGTCCGGACGTTTGCGCCCGCCTTGCCGGTTGCGGGCGGCGCGCATAAAATGCCACGCACAAAGGGGAGAGGAGAACGATGCTTGTCGAACAAGTGATGAAAGCACCGGTTATCACGCTTCGCGCCACCAATACAATCGCCGAAGCGCTGCAGCTGCTAAGACATCACCGCATCCGCCATCTGCCGGTCGTCGACGAGGAAGGACGTCTTCTGGGGCTTGTGACGAGCCAAGATTTGCGCGACGCGAGCCCATCCATTTTCCATCTTCATGAACATCTTGAAGACTTGCAAAAACCGGTCAGCACGATTATGAAAACCGACCTCATCGTCGGCCATCCGCTCGATTTCGTCGAGGAGGTGGCGGCGCTCTTTTACGAACACCGAATCGGCTGTCTGCCGATCGTCAATCACGGGAAACTCGTCGGCATCATCACGCAAACGGATTTGCTCCGCACGTTCATTGAATTGACCGGCGTTCACCAGCCGGGGTCGCAAATCGAGATCAAAGTGCCGAACGAAACCGGCATGTTAAGCAAAGCGGCGGCCATCATCAGCGAGCGCCATGTGAACATCGCCAGCGTCTTGGTGTATCCAGCTCCGGATCCGAATGAGAAAATTTTAGTTTTCCGCGTGCAGACGATGAATCCGCTTCCATTGATCCGCGATTTGCAAAACGCCGGCTATCACGTGCTATGGCCGAACTTGCCGGGGGTTACGTCATGAGCCGAAACTGCGCATTCGTCTATAGCGAGCAATTTCTTCAGTACAAATTTCATGACGACCATCCGTTCAACCAGCTGCGGGTCAAAATGACATACGACTTGCTTTGCACGCTCGGCGCGCTCGAAGACCGCCAGATCGTCGCCCCGCGCATGGCGACCGATGACGAGCTGGCGCTCATTCACGACCGCTCCTACATCGAGGCGGTGAAAGCGGCCGGGCGCGGCGAGCTGTCGGAAGCGGCGGCGCAAAACTACGGCCTTGGCACCGAGGATACGCCGATTTTCCCAAACATGCACGAAGCGAGCGCTCTTTTGGTCGGCAGCACCCTCACCGCCGTCGACGCGGTTCTTTCCGGAGCGGCCGAGCATGCGCTCAACCTTGGCGGCGGTCTGCACCACGGCTTCCGCGGCAAAGCATCCGGCTTTTGCGTCTACAACGACAGCGCGGTCGCCATTCAATACATCAGGGAGAAATACGGACTGCGCGTGTTGTACGTCGACACGGACGCCCACCACGGCGACGGGGTGCAATGGGCGTTTTACGACGATCCGAACGTTTGCACGTTTTCCATTCATGAAACGGGGCGCTATTTGTTCCCAGGGACCGGAAATGTCAACGAGCGCGGCTTAGGCGCGGGCTACGGCTATTCGTTCAACATTCCCGTTGATGCGTTCACGGAAGACGAATCATGGATCGCCGCCTATACGACCGCGCTTCGGGAAATCGCCGACTTTTTCCGCCCGGACGTCATCGTGACGCAAAACGGCGTCGACGCCCACTATTACGATCCGCTCACCCATTTGTCGGTGACGATGAAAACCTACCGCGCCATTCCGAAACTCGCGCACGAAATCGCGCATGAATATTGCGGCGGACGCTGGATCGCCGTCGGCGGCGGCGGCTATGACATCTGGCGCGTCGTGCCGCGGGCATGGGCGCTCCTTTGGCTCGAGATGACGGGACAAGCCGATGTGTCCGGCCCGCTGCCGGATGAGTGGCGCGAACGTTGGCAACCGCTTTCACCCGTCGCGCTTCCGCTTGAGTGGGACGACCCGGATGACTTGTATCCCCCGATCCCGCGCAAGGCGGAGATCAGCGAAAAAAATGCGCAAACGGTGGAAAAGGCGTTGTATTTCATTCGCAGTCAACGCCGGGCGGGGACTTGATTTTTTTTCATTTAAAGAAAACAATGGATTTCTACGTCCTGTTTTCCTAGTCAACTTCCGTTTTCACCGAAAAACGGGCCGACTGCAAGGCGATTGCAGCTGTCAAAAAAGAAATGGAGCAAAGCAAGCAAGAAGCTGGCCCCCGTGTTGAGGCCAGCTTTTTTCATTTCGTCGACTCCCGCACTTCAAGCCGGTGCGGCAAGACAACGATATGGTGGTCCACTGGCTCTTTGTTCATATACTTCGTCAAGAGCCGCATCGCCACCGCCCCGATGTCGTACATCGGCTGCACGACGGTCGTCAGCCGCGGCCGCACCATCGTCGCCAATCGCGTGTTGTCAAAACCGACGACTTCCAGTTCATCCGGCACGCGCACCCCGTGGTCTTGGGCGCTGTGGATGATGCCGAGCGCCATTTCGTCCGTGCCAGCAAACACCGCCGTCGGCCGTTCGGCAAGCTCTGTGATTTTCTCATACGCCTCCAAGCCGGAGTCGTACGAGTTGTCGCCCTCAATGACGAGCTCTTCCTCATACGGCGCGCCGTGTTCCTCAAGCGCGCGTCGGTACCCCGCCAACTTCCGCTGGTTGATCGGGTCATCGGTCGGACCGGTCACATAGACAATGCGGCGGTTTCCTTTTTCCAGCAAATACGTCACGGCTTCAAACGCCGCCTGCTCATAGTCGATGTTGACCGAGGGAATCTCGTTCGGTCCCATCGTCGCCGCAAGCACGATCGGCACCGACGACTTTTGAAATTCGGCGACGTGCTCATCGGTGATCGTCCCGCCCATAAACAACAGGCCGTCCACTTGCTTGGCGAGCATCGTGTTGAGCAAATGCAGCTCTTTTTCTTTGTTTTGGTCGGAGTTGCTCAAAATGATGTTGTACTTGTACATCGTGGCGATGTCCTCAATGCCGCGCGCCAGTTCGGCGAAGAAAATGCTCGAAATATCCGGGATGATCACTCCGACCGTCGTCGTTTTTTTGCTGGCGAGCCCCCGCGCCACGGCGTTCGGGCGGTAGCCGAGCCGTTCGATGGCCTCAAGCACTTTTTTCCTCGTCGACGGTTTGACGTTCGGGTTGCCATTGACGACGCGCGAGACGGTCGCCATCGAGACGTTCGCCTCCCGCGCCACATCATAAATCGTTACCGTCATGTTGTTTCACTCCTTTTCGCTCGATCCGATAACCGGTCAAATTCCGAATGTATGTACAACTATCATACGATACATTATCGCCAACTCGCAACGAAATCGCAACCATTTTGCCGGTTTGTTCACAAACCGTTCACGGGTAGTTTGCCCCAACACTCGCCATCTCATCAAAAAATCCCCTCGGGCAACAACCGAGGGGATCGTCTTACGCCTGAACAAACTGACGTTGGAACGCGCGCACTTCTTCCATAAACTCGTTGAATTGGGCGATGTCCATTTGCTGGGCGGAATCGGACAAGGCGACGGCCGGGTCCGGATGCACTTCGGCCATGACGCCGTCGGCGCCGATCGCCAAGGCCGCTTTGGCGCACGGGATGAGCAGATCGCGCCGCCCCGTTGAGTGGGTGACATCGACGAACACCGGCAAGTGCGTTTCTTTCTTCAAAATCGGCACAGCCGAAATGTCGAGCGTGTTGCGCGTCGCCCGCTCGTACGTGCGGATGCCGCGCTCGCACAAAATGATCTGCCCGTTTCCTTGTGACATGATGTACTCAGCGGCGTTGATGAATTCTTCAATCGTCGCCGCCAAGCCGCGCTTCAGCAAAATCGGCTTGTTCACTTGGCCGGCTGCCTTAAGCAGCTCAAAGTTTTGCATGTTGCGCGCGCCGATTTGGATGACGTCAATATAGTCCAAGGCGATTTCAATGTCCGCCGGGGTGACGATTTCACTGATGACCGCCAAATCAAACTCATCGGCGATCCGTTTCAAAATTTTCAGCCCTTCCACGCCGAGCCCTTGGAAATCGTACGGCGACGTGCGCGGTTTGTAGGCGCCGCCGCGCAGCAGCTTGATCCCTTGTTTTTTCACGGCCTCCGCCACCGCAGCGACTTGTTCATAGCTTTCCACAGCGCACGGGCCCATGACGAAATATTGGTTGCCGTCGCCGATTCGCTCGCCTTTCACTTCAACAATCGTGTTTTCCGGATGCTTTTTCCGCGAGACAAGGAGCGCCTTGCGGTGGTCGTCTTCCTGCAGCTCGAGCGCTGCTTTAAAAATTTCCTTGAAAATGTGCTGCAGCGTCGATGTTTCAAACGGCCCATCGTTATGCTCGGAAATGAGATCCAACATTTTCCGTTCGCGCACCGGATCGTAGCGGTGCGTCCCTTGCGCTTCTTTAATTTTTCCGATCTCCTGAACGAGCCGCCCCCGTTCATTGATCAGTTTCAACAGCTGCAAGTTGATCTCATCGACTCGCGCCCGCAGTTCGTCTAATCTCTCATTGCTCATGCTTTTCTCATCCTTTCGCCAAGTGTAGTGCATTGTTTTCGCCGCTTGCCGGCAAGCGGCGCCCCCGTCTTGGAGAGCGAAGTCGTTTAATTAGTGTTTATTATAATCGATGGAGCTATCGTTGTCACGAAAAAAATGCTTTTTTGATTAAACGCTTTTAAGCGATAAAGTAAAAAGTGTGCAAAAAACCGCCCGCAGTAAAGGCGAACGGTCAAGCGCCGACATGCTCCGAGAGCGCGCCATACGTAATGGCCCAATGGGACGCATGCCAGACGACGCGGCCGTTTTCAAACAGCAGCACTTGCGGCGACTCGTGTTTCACCCCGGTCGTTTCGGCGATATAGTTGGAGAGCGGCCGCGCCTCTTGGACGTACAGGCAATACACCGCCAGCTCTGGATGGTCTGCGGCGAACTTCTCGCATTCGCCAAACGCCGCTTGACTGATCGGGCAGGTGAGGCTATGCTTGACGAACAAAAAACGCTCCGTTTCCTTCATGACGCGGTCAAACTGTTCGATCGTCTCCAGCTTCTCCATTCCCATCGCCTTCACTCCGTTTCTTTTCGCGACGTGATGCTTTGCTCGGCGTCATCAAGCGCCGCCTCGGCTTCCTCAAGCAGCTTTTGCAGCGTTTCCCGGTCGGCTGGCCCGGCGGATGGCGGAATCGGAATCGTCGCCTCCTTGGCTTCCTCTCCATCGTTTTCCCCGCCGGCTGGCGCCGTCGTGGATTTCAACGGGATGAAGTTGGCGATTTCCTTCGTTTTCTCTTTCGCCGTTTCCAACCATTCGACAGCCGTTGTTTTCACCGGCTCCCACGTTTCATCGTTGCTCCACTCGGCCAGCCATTTCCGCCCTTTTTCGCTCGTCAAAAACAACGCAGCAGCCGCGCCGGCGATGCCGCCGACCAGCGCGCCAAGCAAAAATCCACCGTTATTTTTCGCCATTCGATACACCCTCCTTTAACGATTGTTTTTTCTCCATTTTTCCCGTAAATCGAGCAAAACATTTGTCCAGCGCAACGCCTTGCCCCATTTTCCTTGCCCCAGGCCCGCCCGCGCCGACAAACCGGCAGCCGCCTGCCGAAGCGCGCGGTTGAGCGAACGAATCGTGCCGCCGATCTCTCCGACCGCTTCGATTGCGCCATTTAGCGTTTCTACTTTTTTTTGCACATCGCTGGCGATGCCGTTGGCCGTATGGAGAAGTTCACGAACTTCTTTCGCCACCGTTTGCACTTGCTCATCGGCATGGTCGATCGCCGCCGTCAGCCGGCGCAGCGTTTCCTGCAAAACGATGAGCGTCCTGGCTATGTAAACAACAAGCAGCAAAAAAGCAAGCGCGATGAGCGCCACGCTTCCATACAAAAGCCATTCCACCCGATTCCCTCCTTGCCCATTCGAACGTTTCATTCCCTTTGTACCCATCTTTTCCCGCTTTCAAACTTCGACATAGAAAAGACGGCTTCCTTTTTGAAACAGGAAAAAACGGGCCATCTTCATCACAGCCCGTTCCCTGTCGGCCGTCAGGCGGAAAGAACGGCCCGTTCGTACGCTTGTTGAAACTTTTGAATGTCGCCGGCGCCCATGAACACCAACACCGCGTCTTGATGCTGCTTCAACACGGCTACGTTTTGTTCCTCAAGCAGCTGGGAACGCGGAATTTGCGCCTGCAAATCACGGATCGTCAGCTTGCCCTCATGTTCGCGCGCCGAGCCGAAAATGTCGCACAAATACACGTGGTCCGCTTGCAGCAAACTTTCGGCAAACTCGCGCAAAAACGTCTGCGTCCGCGTATACGTATGCGGCTGAAAAATCGCCACCACTTCGCGCCCCGGATATTTTTGCCTTGCCGCCTCCAATGTCGCCGTAATTTCGCGTGGATGATGCGCGTAATCATCGATCAGCACTTGGCGCCCGACCGTTTTTTCACTGAAGCGGCGCTTCACGCCTTGGAACGTTTGCAGCCGCTTGGCGATCGTGCCCGCATCCACCCCTTCGTAGTGGCAGAGGGCGATCACGGCGAGAGCATTCAATACGTTATGAGTGCCGAAGCGCGGAATGGCAAACGAAGCGAAAAATGTGTTGCGCACGAACACATCAAACGCCATCCCTTCCGTCGTCTTGACGATATTGCGCGCCTGAAAATCGTTTTCTTCGCCGAATCCATAAAACAAAATCGGCACTTTCGCCTGAATGTTCGGCAAATACGGATCATCCCCGCAGGCGACGATCGCTTTTTTCACTTGATTCGCCATTTGCTGGAAAGCGGAAAACACATCGTCGACATTGGCAAAATAATCCGGGTGATCAAAGTCAATATTTGTCATGATCGCATAATCTGGAAAGTAGGAAAGGAAGTGCCGGCGGTATTCGCACGCTTCAAACACAAAGTATTTGCTCCCTGGCTCTCCTTTTCCCGTGCCGTCTCCGATCAAATAGGACGTTGGATGGGCTCCTTGCATCACATGGGCAAGCAACCCCGTCGTCGTCGTCTTTCCATGCGAACCGGTCACCGCGATGCTCGTAAACTTGCCTGCCAGCTGGCCTAAAAAGCGATGGTAACGAATGACAGGCACACCAAGCTGACGGGCCGCCTCGATTTCCTCATGCGTATCCGGAAATGCGTTGCCGGCAATGACCGTATAACCTGGACGAATATTGTCTTTCGAAAAAGGCAGCACCGGGATTCCCCGCTCTTCAAGCGCCTTTTGCGTGAAAAACCATTTCTCTACATCCGACCCTTGCACCGTATAGCCAAGGTCATGAAGCACTTGCGCGAGCGCGCTCATCCCCGTGCCTTTAATGCCTACAAAATGGTAAGCTGTCATCGTTAAGCCCTCCAACCATCGTCTCTCTGTAAGACAGTATATGATATCCATCTCGTTTTGCCATTTCTCTCATTGCGGTGCACCATTCATTTCCCCATTATAGCACGCAAGGAGGCAAAACACTACCGCCCGCCCAAAGGAGGCCGCCCGCCCTCAGCTGTTCTGCTCGCGCCAGCGCTCCCACTCATCCTCGCTCATCAACACATCGCGCGGTTTGCTGCCGCGCGCCTCCGAAATCAACCCTCGTTCCTCCATCATCTCGATCAACCGGGCAGCGCGGTTGTAGCCGATGCGGAAATGACGCTGCAGGCTCGATGTCGACGCCCCTCCTTGGGCGATGACAAACCGGCACGCCTCCTCGAACAGTTCGTCATCCTCGCCGCCCATCGACGCCGTTTGCCGAAAATCGTCCGGATCAAACAGATAGGATGGGCCTTGCTTCTCTTTCACGTGCGCTGCCACCCGCTCGATCTCCTCATCAGAAATAAAGCAGCCTTGCAGCCGCACCGGCTTGGCCGAACCATTTTCCAAAAACAGCATATCGCCGCGCCCAAGCAGCCGCTCAGCCCCATTCACATCTAAAATGGTGCGCGAATCGACTTGGGAGGAGACGGAAAACGCAATGCGCGTCGGAATGTTCGCCTTGATCAATCCCGTGAGGACATCGACCGACGGCCGCTGCGTCGCGATCAGCAGATGGATGCCGCACGCCCGCGCTTTTTGCGCCAGCCGGCAAATCGATTCTTCGACATCGGCTGGAGCGGCCATCATGAGGTCCGCTAGCTCATCAATGACGATGACGATGTACGGCAGCGGCGGCTCGCTGCTTCCGCGTTCGCGAAGATGGGCGTTATACTTTTCAATATCGCGCACGCCGGCGTGGACAAACTGTTCATACCGCCGTTCCATTTCGCCGACCGCCCACTTGAGCGCCCCCGCCGCCGCCTTCGCCTCGGTGATCACCGGGCTGAGCAAATGCGGCAGCCCGTTGTACGGCGCCAGTTCGACCATTTTTGGATCAATAAGCAGCCATTTCACTTCGTGCGGCGCTGCTTTATACAACATGCTGATAAGCATCGCGTTCATGCATACGCTTTTTCCCGACCCGGTCGCCCCGGCGATCAGCCCATGCGGCATTTTTCGGATGTCAGTCACGACCGGCGCACCGCTAATGTCAAGCCCAAGCGCCACGGTAAGCGGCGATGGGCTTTTACGGAACGCTTCGCTTTCTAAAATTTCCCGCAGGCGCACCGGACGGCTCGTTCGGTTCGGCACTTCAATGCCGATCGTCCGTTTTCCCGGGATCGGCGCCTCGATGCGAATATCTTTCGCCGCCAGACTGAGTTTGATATCATCGATTAAACTCGTAATCTTGCTCACTTTCACTCCTAAATCCGGCTGCACTTCAAACCGCGTCACCGTCGGTCCTTGCGTCGCCCCAACGACTTTGGCGCCGATATGGAAGCTCGCAAACGTCCGGTCCAAACGCTGGCATTGGTCGCGAAGCCACTGCTCGTCGCGTTCGGCCGCTTTCTCGGGCGGTTCAAGAAGCGCCAATGGCGGCAGTACGCAGCCGTTCGATCGATTCGCCGCCTTTTCTTCGAGTTTGCGCCAATCTTGCTTTAACATGATCACATTATACGGGATGCGCGTTCGTTCGGGGCGGGAAGCCTCCTCCCGGCCCGCGGGCGCCGCCGAGTGACGGATTTCGCGATCTGGGGTCGTCTCCCGCTGTTCTGTCGAAGAAGCGCTCCCTCCGTCTCCATTCCTCATCTGTGACGGCACCCCTCGTCCTTCGCTCTCCAAGCCGCCGTCTGTTGCGTGCGGCGCGCGTTCGTTGCCTCGTTCGTCCAGCTCCTGCCCTTTCTTTTCATCCGCCTCGGCATCACGTTCTTCCTGCCCTGCCGCCGGCGCCAGCTCATGTTTTCCTTCCGTTTCCATAACAGCCGCGGGCATCGCTCCGCTCGCGTCTTCGTTCCATTCCTCTGCCCCCTTGGCCAAAGGCGCCTCTTCTTTTGGCGGTTCAGCCGCCCGGCTTTCCGTGCCCTCTCGCGCGTCTCGCCGTGTCGCTTCTCCGCGGAGGGCCTCTTCCCGAACCGCCTCATCGCTCCGATTCTCTATGTCCCCCGCACCGGTCAGCTCGGGTTCATCCGCTCGTTGCCGCTGTTTCCCCCGATTCCGATCATATCCAAAAACCGGGGATGGCACATCGGACGGGCGGAACGGCCGTTTTTCCGCTATTTCCCTTGAAACGCCAGCTGACGGGCGCCGACTCGGCAGCGGCCGGGATGCCTCGCTTTTCTCCCGCCTCGGCCTTTCCTGATTTTCACCCGGCTGGTCATCCGGAATCAACGGAAAGCGGAAGCGGCCTTGCGGATATTGGTAAATGACATTCACCGCGCCGCGTTCGGGCATGCCGGCCGACAGCCGGGAATTCGCTCGCTGCTCGTTCCCTTCCTCTTCCTCGTCGCTCGTGAGAAAACGAAGCCATCGTTTCCAAAATTTCATCCATCACGTCACTCTTTCTTTGCCTTCATTGTCGGAAAAAACGCCACTGGCGTCGTTCCAGTGGCGAAACAACAGTCGGAATCCGTCTGCACCGCCCGTCGGAACGTCAAAAAACGAACGGCTGGCCGACCTCATACTCATCGGACAGCACCAAAATGCCTTTCTCCTGCGGGGCGTTTGGCAGCCCAAGCTCGCGGGCCGAACAAATCATGCCGGATGACCGGACGCCGCGCAGCTCGCTTTCTTGAATGACGAGGCCGTTTGGCATCACGGCGCCGATTTTGGCGACGACGACTTTTTGCCCTTCGGCGACGTTCGGCGCTCCGCAGACGATTTGCAGCACCTCACCGCCGACATCGACTTGGCAGACGCTCAATTTATCGGCGTTCGGATGCTTCGTTTTCTCTTTCACATATCCGACGACAAACTTTGGCGACAAGTCAGCTTCGATCGGTTCGTCAAAACCGTTTTTCGCCAAGATGTCGTTGATGACGCCGACGAGCTCCTCATTCACTTCCAGCGGACCGTTGCCGGAAAACGGATAGTACGAAGACGCGGAAAAAATGTTATAGCCGACCGTCTCGCCCGTCCGTTCGGACATGATGCGGACGACATCGCCTTGTCTGACAAACGTCCGTTCCTCATCCGCCGCCGGTTTCAGCGACACGAGCAGCACGTCGCCGACCCCTTCTCGGTTGTAAAACACGTTCATCGCTTCATTCCTCCTTGCCGCTACGTTCTCCGTTTTTTTCCTAAAATAAAAATCGGTTCAAGTTTCCCATTTTCGTATAAAAACGACAGCGCCGTGATCGGCACGCGGCCGCCGGCAAAAAAGCTCATCGTCATTTGCGCGAGCACGTCATAACCGATGTCGTTGCGGACATCAGCGATGATGAGCACATCTTGATGCGGAACAGCGACGGCCATCGTTCCTTCCACGCGCGCCCGCATGCCGGCCAAAAACGATTCGTTTAAAATGCGGCTCGCATCATACCCGTCATTGGTGTTCACAAAATAAAACACGTTGTCGGCCACCCGATCCTCTTTCACCGGCGTCGGCAGCGACCGAACGTTGAAACGGGCGATTTCCTTCACCCGCTCGCGGCTCCATTTGTCTTTCTCCAGCATGCACTCATCAATCAAGCGATACGTTTTGCCTAGGTCGAGCGCATAGTAAATGCGCGTTTCGGCTGTATGATCATCAAACAGCAACGGAATGCCTTCTTTCGTCTCCGTCGGAAACGACGCCGAGCGAATGACGGGATAAATGTTTCGCTCGTTGCCGGAAAGCGCCGCGTCTTCCTCCATCGTTTTCAACGTTTCCTCTACATAATAAACGACTTCGCGCACCGCCTCATCTTTTTGTTCGTGCCATTTGGCGATCACGCCGGGAAGCGAGATCGTGACGCCTTTTTTCGTGCGGCGGTCTTCGACGCGCATCGCGTCTTGCTTGGCGTCAAAGCGAAACGTCCAGTGCCGGTGGGCGACGAGGCGCTCTTTAATCTTCTCATACATTTGCCGGCTGTTCATTCGTGTTCCTCCTTGTTTTGCCGGCGGCCGTGCCTTCCGTTTCCCTCTTTCGGCCGGGACTTGGCCAAAGGCGCATCCGGCGTTGACAATGCCAGGCCATGCCCGTGCGGCGTTTTCCACCGTTTGACGTTGCCAGCCGCTCGGTCTAGATCCTCGCGCGGCCCGCTCATTCAGCCGCCCGCCATCATCGGCATGACCGTTCGTTATTTATCATACATGGAACGACCCGTTTTGACAAAGCCATTCATATTGACCGGCCAAAAGCTCGACGATGTGGGAAAACATCGCCGATCGGTCAACGCGCCCGTTCGTCAATACGCCGACCGCGCCTTCTTTCCGCCGAACGTTCCTCCGCCCGGTGTACGCTTCCATCACGTCGCCGAGCTCGCGCCCCGCCTCGATGCCGGCGCCGACGTCCGGCGGGAGGGCGAGGCGTGCACCGCCGGCGGCCACCACCACTCCGTCTCGGTCAACGAGCGCCCCCCAGTTGCACAGCCACCATTGCCCATCGATCTTCGTCACGCCGCCTTCCAATCCGATGCCGATGTCCGCCTCCGCCGCTTCGAGCGCCCGTTTGGCGCGCCCGATGGCGCCAAGCCGCGTCTCTTCATCGGACAGCGGCTGCGCGGAAACGCCTGATGGCACCTCAAGCGATACAATGCGGTATTCCTTTTCCGAAAGCACCGCCCGAACGGCGGCGATTTTCGCTTCGTTGTTCGTTCCAACCGCAACAGTTTTCATCCAGTGCCCTCCTTGTCATGGAAAAGGAGAAGCGCTCGCTTCTCCTCAGCTGTTTTGGCGAATCGTCTCGACCGTTGTCCGGTCGCACCGTTTGACGAGCTCAACGATGAGCTGTTTGGCCGCCGCGTAATCGTCGACATGAATGATCGACGCATGCGTATGAATGTAGCGGGCGCAAATGCCGATCACCGCCGACGGCACGCCGCGGTTGGCGATATGCACCCGCCCGGCGTCGGTTCCGCCGCCTGGGGAAATGAAAAACTGGTACGGGACGCCGATCGTTTCCGCCGTATCAAGCACAAATTCGCGCATGCCGCGGTGCGTAATCATCGTCCGGTCGTACAAGCGGATGAGCGCTCCTTTGCCGATATGGCCGAACGCCTGCTTGTCGCCGGACATATCGTTGGCCGGGCTTGCTTCCAGGGCAAAAAAGATGTCCGGGTTGATCATCGAAGCCGCCGTCTGGGCCCCACGCAGCCCGACCTCTTCCTGCACGGTCGCCCCGGCGTACAAGACGTTCGGCACTGTTTCGCCGTTCAGCTCTTTTAACAGCTCGATCGCCAATCCGCAGCCAAACCGATTGTCCCACGCTTTTGCCATCACGGTTTTTCCGTTGGCAAGCAAAGTAAACGGGCTGACCGGCACGATCGGCTGGCCGGGGCGAATGCCGACTCGTTCGGCATCTTCACGGCTTTCCGCTCCGATGTCAATCAACATGTTTTTGATCTCCATCGGTTTTTTGCGCTGCTCCTCATCAAGCAAATGCGGCGGAATCGACCCGATCACGCCGATGACCGGCCCTCCGTCCGTGATAATCTGCACGCGCTGGGCGAGCAGCACTTGATCCCACCAGCCTCCTAGCGGCTGGAAACGAATCATGCCGTGATCCGTGATCGCTGTCACCATAAATCCGACTTCATCCATATGGCCGGCGACCATCACCGTCGGGCCCGCCTCATCACCGCGTTTGACGCCGAAAAGGCTCCCGAGGCGGTCTTGCACAATGTCATCGGCGTATTTCGCGAGCTCTTGGCGCATAAACTGCCGCACCGGATGTTCATAACCCGGTGCGCCTGGAAGCTCGGTCAACGTTTGGAATAATTGCAGCGTGTCCTTATTCATCACGCGTCTCCCTTTCTATGTTCGATTTCACCGTTCCGTTTCTTTCCGTCCTTCTTACATGTTCCGCCAAAATCGGCTATACTAAACCGTATCAAAGCGAAAAGGAGGAAAGAAACATGGCTTGGAAACAGTGGCTCGTCGGCGCCGCCGTCGGTGCGGCCGTCGTCTATGCCATTCGCTCCGCTTCCAAACCGGCGCTCCTTGCCCCGGAACAAGCGCTGGCGCTGGCGAAAGCCGCGCTTGGCGGTCCGCGCGCCATCCGCGGTTCCTGGATTCAATCCGCCCCGGAGCGGTATGAGAAGGACGGCTTGACGTACACGGTGTACCGCGGCGGCGTCTGTTGCGACGATGGAGATGACGAGTTTTTCGTGAACGCCTGCACCGGCGCCATCATCGAGATCAGACCGCTATAGCGCAGACCGCTCCCGCTTCACGGCAGCTTCCATCGTTCCGTCGGTCCGCCATTTGACCGCCCGGTAATAGGCGTCGTGATAAAACGTAAACCACGCGTTTCTTTCTATGCCGTACGGGAGCCATCGCTGTTTGGCAAAAATCGAATCCATCGGGTAATCGTCGTACGCCATCACCCAAAGGACGTTTTGATGGGCGTGCGTGCCAAGCAAATCGCCAAGATGAATGGCCATCTCCCCGTCTGATTCGATGAGCACGATCGCATGCCCGGCGCTATGCCCGCCGGTATGGACGAGGCGGATGCCAGGAACGACTTCCGTTTCCTTTGTAAACGGAACGACTTGATCCGCGATCGGCTCCCAATTTTCTTTCCAATACGTATTGCGCGATCGGATGTTCGGGTTTCGCATTTCCTCCCACTCGACATCCGAGGTGATGATCGCCGCGCGCGGAAACGCCGGCACGAGCCGTCCGTCTTCCCAAACGGTCAATCCGCACGCATGGTCAAAATGCAAATGGGTCATGATGACGATGTCGATGTCGCGCCGCGTCAGCCCGAGCTTGGCAAGCGATTCATCAATCGCTGATTCTTCCGTGACGCCGAAGTTTCGCTTTTGCTTGTCGGTCAGCTTGCCGTTGCCGATGCCGGATTCAATGAGCAGCCGTTTTCCATAGGCTTCCACCAAAATCGGATCGGTGCGCAGCTCGATTTGATTGTTGTCGTTCGGCGGATATTTTTTCGACCAAAGCGGTTTCGGCACGACGCCAAACATCGCCCCGCCGTCAAGATGGGTGACGCCGCCCCGAAGCCATGTCAATGTGACTTGTCCAATTCGCAACTGTTCCATTTCCTCTCTCCCCCCTCCACTAGTGTACCATTTTCTCCATCAATCGGAAATAGAAAAAGACCCGACCAATCGGTTCGGGCCTATGACGACCGCCGCGGCGGGCGCACCGCCTCGCATCGGTAAATGCGGTTTCCTTTGGCAGAAAATTTTTCCTCATACTCTGTCATGACATTGTCCGTCATGCCGCTTTGATGCAAGTCGAGCTGGACCGATGCGAGCACAAACCCATATTGCGACAAACTGACAAGCGAGTATTCGAAAAACGATTGATTGTCCGTTTTCAAATGGATGTCTCCGTCTTCCGCCAAAATGCGGTCATAGAGCGCCAAAAAGTCCCGATACGTCAGCCGCCGCTTTTCGTGCCGCTTTTTCGGCCATGGGTCGGAAAAGTTCAAATAAATGCGCGACACTTCCCCGTCGGCAAAAAACGCGGTCAGATCTTTCGCATTGGCGTTCAGCAGCTTGACGTTCGCGAGCCCGCTTTCGATCAGTTTGTCAAGCGCGGACACGAGCACGCTCGGGTACAGCTCGATGCCGATGAAATTGACATCCGGATGAAGTTTGGCCATTTCCGTGATAAATTTGCCTTTCCCCGTCCCGATCTCGACATGGAGCGGTTGGTCGTGGCCGAACAGCTCGCGCCATCGCCCGCGCTTTGTTTCGGGATCGGGAATGACGTATTGCGGATACGCGGCGATTTTGTCTTTCGCCCACGGTTTGTTGCGCAAACGCATATTGACACCTCAGCCTTGTTTCCGTTTGTTGGTTTGACGATACCACACTCGCGCCAAAGAAGCAAACGCGAAAAAACGCCCGGGCTTGAACGCTCTCCCGCCTACGCTCACGCGTAGAAGCAGGGGGTCTTTTCGGTTTCGAATCATAAACTCGGCTCGATCCGGGCATGATAAAACCGTACAGCCTGGCGAAAGGATGGTGACCAGCATGCCGCTCAACTATAACCATCAATTGACCGTACTTCGCGACATTTTATCCGAACATCAGCTCGATTGCTGCGGAACGGTGTCCGAATGCGAACAAATTGAACGGCTCGCTAAATCGCTGCTCGCCAACGATGAGGTGGACGGCCAAGTCAAGCAAATTCTCCCCCATATTTACGCTTATGGCCAAGGCGGGAAATACAGCACTGATTTAAACGCCCACATTTCCGCCCACCAAGGCCAGCTCGCCGACTGGGTGAATGGGCTGTCCTGACCGCGGCGCCTTCGTCATCGGCAGCGGAAACAAATGGCGCGGCGGCAGCCGAACACAGCGATCGCGCAGCCCCCGGCGCCGGCCGTTCGGACGCTGAGGCCTCGCTTGGTCAACTCTCTACCATGACGCGCTTCAATAACCGAAGCGACTGCTCCTTTTCTTTTTGGCCGTCCTTCCCTTTCGGCCAAAACAGCGAGTGCAACGTATGAGCGATCGTATACCACTTTAGGCGGAGGCCAAGCTCCTCGCTCCATGCCCATCCGTACTGGTCGAGCCACGTCTTCCATTCGGCGCGCGGAATGTACAGATGAAGGAGCATGCCGATGTCGATCGCCGGATCGGCGATCATCGCTCCGTCCCAATCGATCAAGTACAACGTGCCATCATCGGCCAGCAGCCAATTGTTATGGTTGATGTCACAGTGGCAGACAACATATTCGCCATCCGGCAATGACGACACATGCTGCTCCAGCCAGTCAAGCGCCTGACAGACGACAGAACCACCGGCCGGATGACGCCGCTGCTGCTCAGCGAGGAGAGCGAGCATTTTCTTCGCGCGCAGCGGAGATTTGCCGAGCCGCTTCAGCATCGTCACCAGCTCTTTTGAACGATGGATTTTCCTTAGCAGCGCCGCCACTTGCTCGCTTCCCATCTCCCACGGCTTCAGCTCCCGGCCGTTCAGCCATTGCTGGGCCGTAAACACATCGCCGTTTTCGAGCCGTTTCGTCCATACAAGCTTCGGGACGATGCCCTCGGCCGACAATACAGCCAGAAACGGAGAAGAATTCCGCTTTAAAAACAATTTCTTTCCTTCATATTCCGCAAAATACGCATCCCCTGTAGCGCCGCCAGCGGGAGTGATCTCCCACTCCTTACCTAGTAACTGTTCCAAGCGTGTTCACCTGCGACTTAAAAATAGAAACATCTCCGTTTGCTTCTCGCGCCCAAATAAAAAGGACGGCCAGGCCGCGTCCTTCCTCCGTCCGTTTTACTTGTATTATACTGAAATACCGCTCCGGCATGCAAACATTTTTCTCGGCAAACGCCCTGCTTAAAACTGCCAAAGCGGAAGTGCCCCGCGGCTCCCACTCCGATCGGCCGCCCTTTCCCGTTTCGTCTCAACTGGAACACCGTTCATTGGGTGCGCCAAAGACGAGCGCAGCCGCTCTTACAAAGGGCTGACGACTGAAACAAACAACCTGCTCAACGCCGGTCTTTCTCAAGTGCAGAAGGATTGCCAAATCGGCTTCTCCTTTCCGACAACCCCCATTGGCTTGGCGAACATACTCGTTTTTCATCGGCCTTCCAAAGGTCTTGTGGCGAACCCCGCGCGCCGTCTGAGCGGTCACCCTGCAGGATGGACGAGCACCCATGTGCCGATGCCGTCAAGCCGAAGCATGCCGCGCGCTTGGCCAAAGGGCGTTGTCCCGCATCGCTGTCCGTCGCATACAACCGCCCACTCGCGCTCGTCGGGGAGCGCAATGGCTGTCTCTTTCTCCTCGTTATGATGCACGACGATGATGTCCTCCCAAGGCCCATAGACGGCGGCATCATGCAATCGGTAGGCGATGACCGACGGCGGCAGCGGCTCAAGAAACGTGAAATGACGCAGCACTTCCGCCTCCGTGGCGAGGCGAAATGCGCCATGCGCACGGCGAAGGGCGATCAATCCTTGAACGTAGCGGACGTCGTCTTCATAGCGGCTTTTCCGCTCCCAATCCAGCTGATTGACCGCATCCGGCGATCGGTAGCTGTTCCCATCGCCGCCTTTCGTCCGATAAAACTCTTGGCCGCTGTGCAAAAACGGAATGCCTTGCGCCAACAGAACGATCGCCGTCGCCAGCTTTTGCCGCTTTCGCCGGAGCCATTCCGGCTCATCATGGTTGGCCGCCTCCATCTTATCCCAAAACGTATGGTTGTCATGACATTCGACGTAATTGATTGACTGACGCGGGTGGCAAAACAGCCCGCCGAGCGCTCGCAAGCTCCCGGCAATGGCGAGCTTCACCTGTTCTCGCCCGCCTGGGTTGCCGAGGGCGAACCCACGGTCCGGCAAATGAAAGGTGCTCCCTTTCACCGCATCGCGAAACCGGTCATTGAAATAAGCGAAGCGCGGCAGCTGCTTGGCGTTGGCCATCGTCGCCTTTTGTTCCGGTGGAAGAGGCGTCGGCAAATCCCACCCTTCCCCATACACAAGGATCGACGGATCGATGGCGTCGAGGGCATCGCGCACCGCTTTCATCGTCTCGATATCGTGCACGCCCATCAAATCAAAGCGGAACCCGTCAATGCCATATTCTTTCGCCCAAAACACCACCGAATCGACGATCCAGCGGCGCGCCATCCGCCGCTCCGAAGCGATGTCGTTGCCGACGCCGGTGCCGTTGGCCGGTTGGCCATAGGCGTCGTAGCGGAAGTAATAACCGGGAACGAGCTTCTCAAGCGGCGATTGCTCCCGGTCATAGACATGGTTGTAGACCGCATCCATCACGACGCGCAAGCCATTTTCGTGCAGCGTGTGGATCGCCTGCTTCAATTCTACAATGCGCGCGTATGGATCCGCTGGATCGGTCGCATAACTCCCTTCCGGCGCATATAGATGAAGGGGATTGTATCCCCAGTTGTAAGCCGCTTGTGGGTCGCGCTCATCGACGCCCGCAAAGTCCATAAACGGCATGAGCTGCACATGGGTGACGCCCAGCTCTTTGACATACGAAAGCCCGGTGGCCGTCCCGTTCGGCCCGCTCGTGTTCGTTTCGGCCAGCCCGAGATACTTCCCTTTATGGACGGCGCCGCTGTCCGGGTGGCTGGTAAAGTCGCGGATGCTCAGCTCATAAATGATGGCATCCGTCGGCGAACAGAGCGGCGGAAGCGGCAAAGAGGGCGGCGCCAGCTTCGTTTTCTCCCAGTCGATCACGACGCCGAACTCGCCATTGACCGAAACCGCGGTCGCATACGGGTCCACTGCCTCGCGCCATACGCGGTTGATGCAGGCGATATATGTGTAACGCGCTCGCTCCCAATCGCCGGGGACGACGGCTGACCATACGCCGCGTTCGCCGCGCACAAGCGGCACGCAGCGGATCTCGTCGAGATGCGGATGAACCAGCTTGACGCTAACCGCGGTGGCGGTCGGCGCCCATACGCGAAATACCGTCTGTTCTTTGAGATACTCCGCTCCTAACGGTCCATCATAGAAAAACCGATCATCAAATGCAGGAGTGCGCACAACGGCGCCGATTTGAACATCGGTCTCCTCCCCGCGGCAAGAACGCACCCAGTATGTCGCTCCAAACTCGAACGCGGATGCAAACCGGCACACATATTTCACCGTCTCCCCAACATCCTCGACGTGCTGCACGGACAGCGGAATCTCCTCACCGCTCGGCGCCACGAGCGTAAACGGCGCCATTCCATCAAAGCCGAGCGATTTCGGCGCAAGCACAACGATTTGATCCATCTCGTCCAAATAGGCGGCAAACGTTCGGCTGATGTGAAGCATGTGCGTTCACCCCTTTTTTCTCCCGTTAATACCATCATACGTAAAAGAAAAAGGGCGGTGCCAAATCATCGGCCGGTCGCCCTATCGATGCACAGATGTTTCTATTGTTGCCCTTCCTCGCCGCTCATATTCCCGTCATGGCGGCGGTCGTAAAAGCTGGCGCAATGGCGAAGCAGCGCCTCAGCCGCTTTCAGCTGCCCGTGCCGAAGCGGGAGAGCGGAGCGGCGCAGGCGGGAAAACCACTCGTCATAATTTCGCTTATCAATATAGCGGATAAACGGAAAAAGACCGCCGCTGTCAATGTAGCCGGAGCGGTTTAACAGCACGAGGTGGATCGGCCAATCGACCTCATGTTTGCGAAAAATCTCCGAAACGATCTGCTCCGTCCGCCGCAGCGACACGACCGGGTTGACCAGCCTCGTTTCGTTCGTTCCGGCCTGTTCCACCCAAAACCGGCCGGTTGACGCCATGACGATGTTGTCCGGCCTTCCTTCGACGAAGGCAATGCACCAGAGCGCGGATGGCGTCAACATCATCGTCTCCAGCTCCACCGGCGCCTTGCCGACCATCGCCACCGGCCGGTAAAAGCATAAATGCGTATCCGGAAACCGTTGCAAAAAATATTTCAACGTCTCATCGCCATACACGGCTTCATCGAGGGAGGAAACGTACATCATCGTGGAACTCGCCCATTTCAGCTGCAACTCGAACAACTCATCCAAAAACTGCTGTTTCAATTCCTCCAGAGTAGCCGCCGGACGAGCCATCGGCGCAAGAGAAAACGTCTCTTCTTCCGTAAGCGCGGCACGGCGGCGCCATCGTTTCGTCAGCCGTTCCCACCATGACGGTTTGTCAAGCCAAGCATTCCACGTCTCGCCCGTTTCAAGCCATCCGCTGGCCTCAGCCGTTCGTTCGGCTTGCCACCGCGCTTTTGCCTGCTCCCATTGCCGCTGCTTCAGCCGGATGAACTCCGGCACATAATAGTACACATCCGTTTCGTAGCGGGAAATGCAATCCATGAGTTTAACGAGCTGACCCATTGTTTCACCTGCTATTTCCGGCCATTCATCGGCGCGCCAAGCAACGGGAACACGGCGATCGCTTCGTACTTCGGCGTCCGTTCCATATTCGTCCGATACAGCACGATCTCAGGCACCGAAAACACCGCCTTGGCCGCGGCAAGCGAACGGAGGCGATCCGGGTGAAACGGTTCGGCTCCCTGCCATTTGCGAGCGATCGTAATATGCGGGGCAAACGGCCGCCGGTCCAAGGAAAACCCAAGCTTCATGCACGCTTCATACACGTCGCGCCGCAGCGCATGCAGCCGCTCTTCCATTTCGACTCCTTGCCAAAAAATGCGCGGCGCCGTCCGCTCCCCGAACGTCCCAAGCCCGGCAAGCACGAGGGGAAACGGGGCGCATCGGGCGGCGGTGGCGGCCATCGCTTCGCACAGCGGCGCCATTTTTTTCGGCGGCACATCGCCTAAAAACGCGAGGGTGATATGATAGTCCTCTTCATGCACCCATGTGCGAAACGGCAGCGACGGCGCCGCATTGCTCGAAAAACGGGCGATGGCTTGTTTCGCTTCGGCTGTCAGCGGAACAGCGATGAAATAATGACTCCGTTTCATCCTTTCTCACCTGCCGATTTGGTCGTTTTTTCCAGTTTCCCCAACCAAATGAGCACGAACACTCCAACGATGGTGCAAGCGCCAAAAAACACGTAGACAGCGCCGATCTGCCAACGCTCAAACAAATATCCGCCCACCAACGTGCAAAACCACGCGCCAAGTCCGCTGCTCGTCGCCGAGTAAAGGGCGACGGCCGTCGCCTGCACCCGCTCGGGCGCCAAGCGGCGCACATACTGGAGGGCGGTTGGAATTGCCAGCCCGACCGAACATCCTTGAACGATCGCTGTGATATAGACAAACCAAAGCGGCGGATCGGCGACATACGACCACCAGCGGGCGGCCGACACGAGCGCAGCCAACACGAGCAGGCGCGTCATGCCGAACCGGCGGATGAGCCGGTCGGCCGTTTTCATAAACGGCGCTTCGCTTCCGGCAGCCAGCCAAAAGGCGAAGCCGATGCCGGTCAGCGTGCCGCCAAGCTCGTGGATCAACAGCCCGAAATAGGAATTGTTGGCATAAATCGGACCAAACAGCAAAAATGTTGCGACAAGCAGGAGCTGAAACGAGCGGACGGACAGCAGCCCGCGCACATCCTGAAACGTCAACGCCCCCGGCGCCGCCATCGGGTAGCGCGGCAGGCGGGCGGCCAAAACAGACGCGGCCAACAGCGCCAACGAAAAGGCGTAAAAAATGACCGCAAACGCGACATGATCGGACAGCCATCCGACAACCAACACCGACGCGGCAAACCCGATCGACCCCCAAAGCCGAATCGCCCCGTAGTTTCCGCCCGAGCGGCGCACATGATGAAGGGCGATGCTGTCTGAGAGCGGAACGATCGCGCTTTGCGCCGCCGAAAGCAGCACGGTCAAGGCGACGAACACCCGGTAGTTTCCGGCCAGCGAATAAAGAAGCCCAAACAGCGCTGTCACCCCGAGCGCCAGCGTCAACAGTTCGACCGGTTTGCGCGTATAATCGGCCGCCGTGCCCCAAAGCGGCTGGGCCGCCATCGTCACGATCGGGGGAAGCGACATGATCCAGCCGATCGCCGCCCCCGAAAGGCGCGCCTCTTCCTGCAAATAGACGGACAAAAGCGGAAACAACGCGCCAAAAGCAAAAAAGATGAGAAAATAAAAGAGCGGAAACACCTGTTTTCGCACCGCCGCCTCCCGTTTGAACGCCGCTTCCATCCCGTCCCCCCCTTTCGTTAAAACAACGCCCGCCCCGCTCTCTTTTTTCGCCGGGGCGGCGGACCGCCGTTTATTTCGCCAGCTCGTAGATCGCCTGCGCGTAAATGGCTGTCGCTTTCACCAAATCGTCGATTTCGATATACTCATCTTTCTGGTGGGCGACATCCGGACGGCCCGGAAACAACGCGCCAAACGCCACCCCGGCGGTCAAGGCGCGGGCGTATGTGCCGCCGCCGATGGCCAAAAGCCGGGCCGGCTCGCCCGTCTGCTCTTCGTAGACGCGCTGAAGCGTGCGGACAAGCTCGTGGCTCGGATCGATATAATGAGGCTTCGTATCGCTGAAACGGCTGAGCGCGAATCCATGTTCAGCCGCAGCGCCGGCGAGCGTCCGGCGGATCGCGTCACCGTCGGCCGTCACCGGATAGCGGATGTTCAGCCCAATCGTTCCGCCATGCCGCCGGTCATACGACAGCACCCCGACGTTGACCGTCAAGTCGCCGCTTTGTTCGTCCCGATACGCAAGGCCAAGCCGCCGGCCGCGGGCATCGCCAAAAAAGGCGGAGGCCACAAACTGAACGAACGGCCGGCTTCGGCCATCGAGCGGAAGCGACGCCAAAAACTGCGCCAAATAGACGCCGGCGTTTTTGCCGCGCTCCGGCTCGGCGCCATGAGCGGACACCCCTTCCAATTGAAAGACGACGGCCCCTTCGCTTTGCCTGATGCTCCCCTTTACGCCGCGCTCCCAGCAAAACTGTTCATAGAGGCCAAGCAGCTCCTCCGTCCGTCCCGCTCCTTCCACCACCGCTTCAGCCGCATCCGGCACCATATTGTAGCGGCGCCCGGCTTGGAATGAGGCAAGCGCGAGCCCTTCCGCCTCCGCCGATTTAGGCGGGCGGTACGACAAATCGGCGTCAATGATTCCTTTTTCAGCATAAATGATCGGAAAATCAGCATCCGGCGCAAATCCGACATCCGGCATTTCCTCATGGCGAAAATAATGCTCCACACACCGCCAGTCGCTTTCCTCATCGCCCCCGATGATGAGCCGCACCCGCTTGCCAAGCGGCAGCCCGAGTTCACGGATGATTTTCATCGCGTAAAACGCCGCGACGGTCGGCCCTTTGTCATCGATCGCGCCGCGCCCGTAAAGGCGGCCATCGCGCACCTCAGCGGCAAACGGATCCATCGTCCAGCCGTCCCCGGGCGGCACGACGTCGATATGGCCGAGCACGCCGACAAGTTTCTCCCCATGCCCCATTTCGATATGCCCAGCAAATCCGTCCACATTTTTGACGCGAAACCCTTCCTCCCGGCCGCGGCGAAGCATATGCTCAAGCGCCTGGGCCACCTTGGGCCCAAACGGCGCGCCCGGCTGCGCCTGCTGATCCTCGCGGACGCTCGGAATGCGGACAAGCGCTTGCACGTCGCGGACAAGATCGTCTTTTCGTTTCTTCGCTTCGTTCATCCAGTCGATGTTCAACGCCATTCTTCCTTTCCTTATTCAACACCCTTTGTTGCCAACGTATCATATCAAAAACAGGAAGTCAAAATGTTTCATTCGTTGCAAATCGATTTCCGTTTCATGACAAAATGTTGAAATTTTTCGTGAATAGAAGCAACCGGGTAGCATTTTCCCTCTCATTTCGTGTACAATGGTAGTAAACAGACAAAGACATCTCTCATCTGCTAGCGGTCGGTTGTGCCATGCGAATGATGCTAAGATAGGGAGTGGTCTTTTGAAACCTTCAACACATCGGATGCTTACCCGCATCAAGTCCGTGTATATGTACATTAGCGAAAAAGGAACGGTTACGACCCAAGAGCTTGTTGATGAGTTCGGCACCACCCCACGAACGATCCAGCGCGACTTGAACGTGCTTATGTACAACGATCTCGTTCGCAGCCCAAGCAAGGGCAAATGGACGACCACAAACAAAAAAGTGCGCATCTCTTCGTAAACCCGGTGCCAATAGGGTAGGCAAGATGAGAGATGAACGCAAACCATTTTTCCACAGATGAATATCCACTATTTTTCCATAAAAAAGGAACCGCGTCAGGTTCCTTTTTTTTCGTCCGTCTCTGGCCGGTATTGCTTCAACATGCCCACCTCTTCATCCGTCAATTCCCGATACTCGCCGACGGCCAAATCCGGGTCAAGCGGCAGCGGCCCCATTTGAATTCGTTTTAAATACACGACCCGCTTGCCGACCGCTTGAAACATCCGCTTCACTTGATGGAACTTCCCCTCGGTGATCGTCACCTCGACATCGGAACGAAGGCCGGATTTCAACACAACGAGCTTGGCCGGCTTTGTTTCATAGCCGTCATCAAGGACGACGCCGCGCTGAAACGCCGCGACATCCGCTTCCGTCACTTCCCCGTCCACGACGGCAAAATACGTTTTCGGCACGTGTTTTTTCGGCGACAACAGCTGATGGGCGAGCTGGCCGTCATTCGTCAAGAGCAGCAGCCCTTCCGTATCTTTGTCAAGCCGCCCGACCGGAAACGGGGAAAATGCCCGGTCTTCTTCTTCAAGCAAATCGACGACCGTCTCTTCCACGGCATCTTCCGTCGCGGAAACGACCCCCGAAGGCTTATTCATCATCAAGTAAATGAATGGCTTGTACTCGACCGTTTCTCCCCAAACGGTCACGATTTGCTCATCCGGCCGCACTTTCGTTTTCGCATCACGAACCGGCGCGCCGTCCACTTTCACCGCTCCGGACTTGAGCAGCTTTTTCACTTCCTTCCTCGTCCCATACCCCATATGGGCGAGCAGCTTGTCAATGCGCAGCTCCACAAATCTCCCTCCTAAAAATATGGCCTTCATTAGGCGTTCATCTAGTCCGCTTCCGCCTTCCCCCCATACACTGTGAAGGAAACATCAAGAAGGGGGATTTGCCGATGAATGAATATTACTATTATGTCCCAACGTTGGATGATTACCGTCAACAGCCGCCAGCCAGCCAATTTTGGCCCGGATACCCAGGCGGGCCATTCGCCAACTGGGCGCGGCGCATCGAACGGCTTGAGCGGGCCGTCGAACGGCTCGACCGCCGGCTCGACCGGGTGGAAAGCCGCCTCGATCGCATCGAACGCCGGCTCGGCCTGTCGTAAGCGAAATGGAGAAAGAAGGCGGGGACGACCGCCTTCTTCTTTTTTTGCCGCAAGCCGAACGGCATGGGGGAGGGCGAAAAACAGCCGTCGTCGAACCCTTTCGCTCGGGCGCCGCGATGTTCGCAAGAAGCGCCGTCCGCCGGGCTCCCGGCCTAAACGAGCCGCTTCTAGGAAACGGCCGTCCGGTCAACGGCCGATCCCTTCTACGATACCGCCTTTTTCTCTTTCCGGCGCCAAAACGCAAACCGGTCGCCAAACAGCGCCGAAAACAACCCGGAGCGGATGCTGAGAAACAAGTAGACGGCCGCCCCGACCGCTGCGCCGATGGAAACAGCGCCCACCGATTCAGCGGTGCCGGCGCGGTAATCGATCCATCGGGACGCCAGCGCCTCGACCCCCATAACCGCCGCTGACATCGCCGCCGTCAGGATGGCCATAAACGCCGTCCGGCGGGCGACAAACCGATAGCGGTAGCGCGTGCGGCGCTGAATGACCCATAAGTTGAACGCCACCGAGACGAAATAGCCCGCCATCGTGGCCACAATGGCCCCGACGGCCGACCATTTCATAATGAGCGGCGTGTTGAGCAAAAGCTTCACAAGCAAGCCGGCAGCCAAACTGACGACCGTAAACCGCTGCTCGTTGATGCCTTGCATGATCGCCGCCGTCACAGAAAACAAAGCGTACAAAATCGCCGCCGGCGCATACCAGCGCAACACTTGTTCACCAAGCGGATCATAGCTGTAAAACGAGCTGTACACCGGCCCTGCAAGCACCGCCATGCCAATCACCGCCGGGAGCGTTAAAAACATGAGCACTTGAAACGTCTGGTTCAAATATTGCCGCAGCGCTTTCCGATCTTGCGCGACATACGCTTTCGTAATCGTCGGGATGAGCGCCAAGCTGAACGAGGTCGCGAGCGTCACTGGTATGATGACGAGCTTTTGCGCCCACATGTTGAACACGGAATACGCGTGCTCCGAGATGTTCCCGCGGCCCGCCGCCGCCATCGCGTGATTGAACGTAAACTGATCGACGAGCTGGTACAGCGACATCGACAAGCCGACAAAAACAAACGGAATCGAAGAAAGAAGCAGCTCTTTATACATCGCCAAAAGCGACACGTCCGCTTCGCCGCGGTCACGCGCAAGCAGCGACTGCAAATACGGACGCCGCTTCCACCAATAGACAAGCAACACCAAAAGCCCCGCCGCCGCCCCGACAAACGCGGCAAACGTCGCCGCGCTCACCGCCGCGACGATTGAGCCGTCCCAAACGCGCAAAATGACATAGCAAGCCCCAAGCAAAAACGCGATGCGCGCGATTTGTTCGACGACTTGCGACAGCGCCGTCGGGCCCATCGACTCATGTCCTTGGAAAAATCCGCGGATCAAGCTCATCACCGGCACGATGAGGAGCGCAAAGCTGACCGCGCGGATGACGGCCGTGACGTCGTCGACCGAGTTGACGTTCGTTTTCGCATCGATGACGTGCGGCGCCAAGATGGGCGCCAGGGCGTACAAAATGAGCCATGAGGCGATGCCGCTTGCGATCATCAAGACAAGGCCGGAGCGAAAGAGCCGATAGCCGACGCCGTATTCCCCAAGCGCGTTGTATTTCGACACAAACTTTGACACCGCCACCGGCAGCCCGCCGGTCGCCAAGCTCAAAAAAATTTGGTACGGCACATAGCCGTATCCGTACAGCGCCCCGCCGCGCTCGCCGACAAGATGGTAAAACGGGATGACGTAAAATAAACCAAGAAGGCGAGAAATCATCACGCCAGCCGTTAAAATAAACGTGCCGCGCAGCAGTTTCGATGTTGACATATGACCCCTTCCCTAGCCATGGACGTTGAAAATGACAACGTATCTATTTTACCATAGTTGTCAATGGAACGAAAAATATCGGCCACGCGCAGAAAGAAAGGGTGGAATGAACATGGGATACGACGTCATCATCATCGGCGGCGGTCCGTCCGGGCTCATGGCGGCCATCGGCGCCGGCGAAGAAGGGGCGAAGGTGCTCTTGTTGGAAAAAGGAACGAAGCTCGGGCGCAAGCTCGCCATCTCCGGCGGCGGACGCTGCAACGTGACGAATCGGCTGCCGGTGGATGAAATGGTCCGCCATATTCCCGGCAACGGCCGCTTTTTATACAGCGCCTTTTCCGTATTTAACAATGAAGACATCATCCGCTTTTTTGAGCGGCTCGGCGTGCCGCTCAAGGAGGAAGACCACGGCCGCATGTTTCCTAAAAGCGACAGCGCCCAGTCGGTCGTCGACGCGCTTGTTCGCGAATTGTCGCGCCTTGGCGTCGATGTTCGGCTTGAATCGCCAGTGGCGGACGTGTTGTATGAACAAGGAAAAACAGTCGGTGTCACGCTGAAAAGCGGGGAGACGATCCACGCCCGTGCGGTTGTCGTCGCCGTCGGCGGCAAATCGGTGCCGCAAACCGGCTCAACGGGCGACGGCTATCCGTGGGCGGAAAAAGCGGGCCACACGGTGACCGAATTGTTTCCAACCGAAGTTCCGATCGTCTCGCATGAGCCGTTCATCCGAGAGCGGACGCTGCAAGGCTTGTCGCTGCGCGACGTCGCGTTAAGCGTCTTAAAGCCGAACGGCAAGCCGATCATCACCCACCGGATGGATATGCTGTTTACGCACTTCGGCATTTCCGGCCCAGCCGCCCTCCGCTGCAGCCAGTTTGTCGTCAAGGCGTTGAAAAAAGCGGCGGACGGCGCGGTCGAAATGAGCATCGACGCGCTTCCGGACGTGACGCAGGAAGAGCTGTTTCAACATTTCGCCAAGCTGTGCAAAGAGGAGCCGAAAAAGGCGATGAAAACGATCGCCAAAACGGTTCTTCCCGAGCGGTACGCCGTCTTTTTGCTCGAGCGGGCCGGCATCGACCCGCACGCCTCTGCCGGCACGGTCGGCCATGAGGCGCTGCGGGCGTTTGTCCGACAGTGCAAACAGTTTACCTTTTACGTCCACGGCACGCTGCCGCTTGAGAAAGCATTCGTCACCGGCGGCGGCGTGTCGGTCAAAGAAATTGAGCCGAAGACAATGGCCTCCAAATGCATGGCCGGCCTTTACTTTTGCGGGGAAATTTTGGACATTCACGGCTACACGGGCGGCTACAACATCACCGCCGCCCTTGTCACCGGGCGGCTCGCCGGCGTGAACGCCGCCCGCTATGCATTGGCGGAAAAAAACGGGGCGAGCGGCTCCGCGGGGCAGACAGCAACGAATTGACCGCCGTCCTCATGCCCCTCGGGTGCTCCGGGGCGTTCGCTGACATTCCGACAACGCCCGTCTTCAAGGCGGGCGATCGCAAAATTTCGCCGCCTGAAATGGAAATGCCGCAACGAAAAAAGCGTCGCCCGCTTTGGGGGGATCAGCACGAAAACGGCCAAAGAATCCCGCAGTCTGGAGCCGTGTGAAGTGTCAAGTCCGGTAAATGACCATGGCGGAAAAACAGTAGATTTGCTCGCCTTCCGATTCCATCGCCGCCACGCTGTACTTGACATCGATCAACTGTCCGTCTTTCAATCGGGCTAAAAAATCATTGACCGCCGCTTCCAAATCTTTTTCATGCTCTTTATCAAACACTTTCACTTTGTACATCGCCATTCCCCCGTTTTCTTTTTCCTTTTCCACGCATTTAGGGAAAATCCTGCCCACAAAAGGCGTCACGCGCCCCCGAACAGCGGGACGCGTGACGTCAGAAACTTCATTCGTCTTAATACACTCCAACCGCATTGAACGCCTGTTTCACCGAGTTGACTTCTTGGCTTGTCGACCCGTACAAATCAGCGGCCGCTTGCACGCAGGCGGCGCGCAGCTGGCTGAAGTTCGACGTCGGCGTCAAATAGTAGACAAGCGCCCGGTAGAAAATTTTCCCCATTTTGTCGCGGCCGATGCCGGTGACGCTCACGCCGTAATGGACGCCGCCTTGGCTGAGCAAGTACGCCGCTTTATTGATGATGCCGCTGTTCGTATGGACGCCGCCGTTGTCTTGCGTGCCGGTGTACCGTTTGGAATAATGATCCGGATCGCCGTATTTCGCCGGGTCGGACATCGAGCGGAGCGCATCGCCGGCGATCCCAGGCGTGTAAATGTCTTCGCCGATCTCCCAGTCCGGGTTGCGGTTGGCGTAGAACTCCACGAGCGTGCCGAAAATATCGGACATCGCTTCATTGATGGCGCCGGATTCGTTTTGGTAAACAAGCCCGGCCGTATAATCCGTCACCGCATGGGTCAACTCATGCCCAACGACGTCAATGCCGCCGGAAAACGGCAAAAACGTCTGTCCGTCGCCATCGCCGTACACCATTTGCGAACCGTTCCAAAACGCGTTGTTGTAGCCACGGCCATAATGGACGGTCGAACGGATGGCGGCGTTGCTGCCGTCATAGCTCAGCCGGCCGTGCACATTTTTGTAGTAATCATACACGACGCCGGCGTAATAATGGGCGTCCACGGCCGCCGCGTCATAGCTGGCGAAAAATTGGTTGTCGCCATCGGCCCACAAGCTGCCGGGCAAAACGGTGCGGTTTCGTCCGTCATACGTAAAAATGCCGCTGCCGCGCGTATTGTCTTGCAAATAGTAGTAGCCATAATACGAGGAATACGTCGTATTGATATATTTCTGATCCCCCAACACACCGCGGCCCACGCCGACCGTCGACGTGCCGGCGACCGGCTGCCCGCCGCCCGGCTTCGCCTCGTCCATTTGGTTCCATTTGTTCAACACTTTTCCGTCTGCGGCATCGATCATGTAGATCCAGTTGCCTGGGACAGGGGTTAAAAAGCGGACATTGACTTCATAGGCGAGGCGCGGGGTCTCCCCATCCGGATAGATGACAAGCCGCGTTGGTTTTCCCTCTTCGGCCGCCGGCCGTTCTTTCGTCACCGCATCAGCCACATCTTGTTTCGCGATCATTTCCGCTTGTTGAATGGAAATGGCAGCTTCTGTTTTCAACGTTCGTTTGTCCAAATTCGGAATGAGCGTACCCGACAAAGAGGACAATTCGCCATCGTTGACATGGGCAACGAGCACGGCGCCATACACAGGGATGCCGCGATAGCGCTGTTCAAAACGCATGACCGTATGGCCGAGTTCATCCGTTTGTTTGCCAATCAAGCTCAGCCGTTCGCGGGCTTGTCCACCAAGCTGGAACGTATTCTTCTCTTGATCAAGATAACGGTAAACCAATTCTTCCGGAGCATCCTCGCCTTTTAACAGCGAACCAGAAACGAACGACGGCGTCTTCCACTGTTCGTTCCACACCATTGACTTTTCCTTCGCCGAAGCCCCGAACGGCCAAGCCATCAATCCAAACGCCAACCCAATCGCGCCAAGCATCGCCCGTTTGTTCATTCCCTTTACCCCTTTCTTATATTTTCAAATTATTTATTCTAGTGAACTACCCCCACTTAATTTTCTAGCGAAAATTTGAAGTGGGGGCTTCCAAAGAAGTTTGACTGCTTCAAGCAATCCTTATTCTTTGAGGCGTGTCCACTTCGCCGCTAGAGCATAAGACACTC
>NZ_JBREBQ010000029.1:0-39431 GCF_052906625.1 Geobacillus sp. CCR
ACGGAACGACCAGCGATGGTAAAAAAAGGATTGCCATCGCTCGTTGTGTTGGTCAAAAAGTTATTCTGAAAAACTAAATAAAAAATCCTTTGTTTTGACCTTGTTAGGGTGCGAAATGTGAGTTAAAGGGACAAATTTGCTGTCGCTCTCCGTTGCCGAACTCAATCGCATCCGCGGCAAAGAAATCGGGATGATCTTTCAGGATCCGTTAACGGCGCTCAATCCGCTCATGACGGTCGGCCGGCAGATCGAAGAAAGCATGGATTACCATCTGCGGCTGTCAGCAGCCGAAAAAAAGAAGCGAACGATCGTCTTGCTTCGCAAAGTCGGCATTCCGGAGCCGGAAAAGGTGTACCACCGTTATCCGCACGAGTTGTCCGGGGGGATGCGGCAGCGGGTCGTCATCGCGATCGCCATCGCCTGCGAGCCCGCCCTGCTCATCGCCGATGAACCGACAACGGCGCTTGATGTGACGATTCAGGCGCAGATCATAGGGCTGCTCAAAGAGTTGCAGCGGCAAATGAAAACGAGCATTATTTTAATCACGCATGATTTGGGGGTGGTGGCGGAAATGGCGGACCGTGTGGCGGTCATGTATGCTGGGGAAATCGTTGAGTTAGCGGACGTCGATACCATTTTTCACCGTCCGCTTCATCCATACACTCGCTCATTGTTGCAGTCGATCCCGTCTGCGCAGACGAAAAAGGAACGACTCCACGTCATCCAAGGGATCGTTCCCCCGCTGCATAAACTGCCGCGGCGCGGCTGCCGCTTCCAGCCGCGCATCAGCTGGATTGGGGCGGATAAGCACGAATCGGATCCGAAGTTGCGGGAAGTGGAGCCGGGGCACTGGGTGCGTTGCACATGTTACCAACATTTTTATTTTCCCGATGATCAAACGGTAGGTGGAATCGGCTATGGCGCTTCTTAACGTCAACCATTTGAAAGTATACTATCCGGTGCGCGGCGGTTTTTTTCGCCGGGTGGTCGACCATGTCCGCGCGGTGGACGATGTCAGTTTCACGCTGAACAAAGGGGAAACGTACGGGCTCGTCGGCGAGTCCGGCTGCGGCAAGACGACGACAGGGCGCACGATTATCGGTTTGATCCGCGCCACGGCCGGGGAAGTGCTGTTTGAAGGGACGGATTTGACAAAGCTTCGCCGCCGCGAGTTTCATCCGTATCGGAAAGACATCCAGATGATTTTCCAAGATCCGTATTCTTCGCTCAATCCGCGCAAACGTGTGCTCGACATTGTCGCCGAGCCGCTCCGCAATTTTGAACGCCTGTCCCCGCAAGAGGAGCGGCAGAAGGTGCAATACGTTTTAGAGCGGGTCGGCTTGAGCGCGGAGTCGATTTACAAATATCCGCATGAATTTTCCGGCGGACAGCGCCAACGCATCGGCATTGCGCGGGCGCTCACGCTCAATCCGAAGCTCATCATCGCCGATGAGCCGGTGTCGGCGCTTGATGTGTCGGTGCAGGCGCAAGTGTTGAATTTCATGAAAGAAATCCAGCAGGAGTACGGGCTGACGTATTTGTTCATCAGCCATGATTTAGGGATCATCCGGCATATGTGCGACCGCATCGGCATTATGTACCGCGGCCGGCTCGTGGAGGAAGGGACGAGCGAGGAGATTTTTACGAATCCTCAACATATTTATACGAAACGGCTGCTCTCCGCCATTCCGAACGCCGATCCGCGCGAACGCGGCCGGCAGGAGGCGCTTCGCCGCGAAGTGGAAAAAGAATATGAGCAGTCGTATTCCCGCTATTTTGATGCAAACGGCCGGGCTCACCCGCTCAAGCCGATTTCGCCGACGCACTCGGTGGCCATTCCGTAAAGAGGGGAAGACGGGAAGATGCTGAAATTTATTTTACGGCGAATCCTCATTATGATTCCGCAATTGTTTTTGCTGAGCGTCCTCATTTTCTTACTGGCGAAGGCGATGCCGGGCGACGCGCTGACGGGGCAGCTGGCGGCCAACCCGAAAATGGATCCGCAGACGCTTGAGGAAATGCGGGAAAAACTTGGCTTGAATGATCCGGTACATATTCAATACATCCGTTGGGTGAAAAACATGCTGCAAGGGGATCTCGGCCTTTCCTATACCCACCAGCAGCCGGTCACTGATCTGCTGGCCGGACGGATCGGGAATACGGTGTTGCTGTCGGCGGCGATTTTAATTTTGACGTACCTGATTGCCATTCCGCTTGGCATCGTGTCGGGGCGATGGACAGATACATGGGCTGATAAGCTGATCGTCGGCTACAGCTATCTCGGGTTTGCCACGCCGCTGTTCATTTTTGCTTTGATCATGCTGTTTATTTTCGGCTTTCACCTTGGCTGGTTTCCAACCGGCGGCAGCGTGGACGTTCAGGTCGAGGAAGGGACGCTCGCTTACTATTTAAGCAAATTGAACCATCTCATGCTTCCGGCGTTGTCGGGAGCGCTCATCAACACGGTCGTTACGATTCAATATTTGCGCAGCGAAATCGTCGATACGAAAGTGAAAGATTTCGTGAAAACGGCGCGGGCGAAAGGCGTGCCGGAGCGGCACATCTATTGGCGCCATATTTTGCGCAATTCGTTTTTGCCGATCGCGGCGTTTTTAGGGTATGAGATCACCGGGCTTGTCGGCGGTTCCGTGTTTTTGGAGTCGATCTACAGCTATCCGGGGCTTGGCCAGCTGTTTTTGCAGTCGATTATGCAGCGGGATTACAGCGTCGTGACGGCGCTCGTCATGATTTCCGGCCTGGCGACGCTGGTGGGCACGCTGTTGTCGGACATCATTTTGAGTGCGGTCGACCCGCGCATCCGGATTGAGTAGGGAAGGAGGAAGGCAGCTGACATGAAAGCGGAAATCAGCGGCCCAACGCCGGCCGGAGCGAACATCGAGAAAAGCCCTTCCGCCTTTTCGATCATGTGGCGGGAGGTGGCTCGGGATCGGCTCGCGCTTGGTTCGCTCATCATTTTAGGAATCCTTTTGTCGATCGTCTATGGCGTGTCGCTCTTTTTGGATCAAGAGGAAATCGTGAAAGTGGATTTTCTTTCCATCTATTCTCCGCCGTCAGCGGAACACTGGCTTGGCACAGACTACGGGGGGCGCGACGTGTTTGGCCAGCTCATCATCGGCGCCCGCAATTCGTTTACGATCGGGCTGGCCATTACGCTCATCACTGGGGCGATCGGCCTCATTGTCGGATTGGTGGCCGGCTATTTTGGCGGCTGGATTGACAATGTCATTATGCGCATCATCGATTTCATTCTCGTTCTGCCGTTTTTGATGCTCGTTATTGTTTTTGTCGCCATTGTGCCTAAATATAATGTATTGACGTTCATTTTGATCATGAGCGCGTTTTTGTGGACGGGCAAAGCCCGGCTGATCCGCGCCAAAACGCTGGCCGAGCGCGAGCTGGATTATGTCAGCGCGTCAAAAACGCTCGGCACGCCAGATTGGAAAATCATTATTTTTCAAATTTTGCCCAACCTCAGCTCGATCATTATCGTCAATTTGACGTTAAATTTGGCGGGCAACATCGGCATCGAGTCCGGGCTCACGTATCTTGGCTTCGGGCTGCCGGAGAGCACGCCGAGCTTAGGGACGTTGGTCAGCTATGCGACCAACCCGGATGTTTTGCAAAACAAATGGTGGGTTTGGTTGCCTGCGTCATTGCTTATTTTAGTGATGATGCTGTGCATAAATTTCATCGGCCAAGCGCTGAAACGTGCGGCTGATGCAAGACAACGACTAGGATAAGGGGGAAGAAAATGTGAAGAGAAAATGGCTGGCGGCTCTCGCCGCGCTCTTGCTCGTGCTCGCCGGGTGCACGGGCAAATCCGACACAACGAGCGGAAAGGGCAACAATAACGAAAAACCGGCGGCTCAGAAGGAAGACATCAGCAAATTCCCGATGACGGTGAAAAACGACGGGAAAATCATCGACGGCGGCGTGTTGAAATACGGCCTTGTGTCCGATACGCCGTTTGAAGGGACGCTCAGCTATGCATTCTACACCGGAGCGCCCGACGCAGAGATTTTGCAATTTTTTGACGAGTCGCTTTTCCGGACGAACGGTGACTATGAAATTACAAATGATGGGGCTGCCACGTATGAGTTGTCGGATGATAAAAAGACGATGACAATCCATATTAAAGACAATGTGAATTGGCATGACGGCCAGCCGGTGACCGCTGAAGACTTGGAGTATGCGTATTTGGTCATCGGCCATAAAGATTACACCGGCGTCCGCTATGGCGATGCGCTCATCCAAGGGATCGTCGGGATGGAAGAATATCACAGCGGCAAAGCGGATAAAATTTCCGGCATTAAAGTCATCGACAAAAAGACGTTGACGATCACATGGAAACAGGCCAATCCGTCGGTGTTGACCGGCATTTGGGCGTATCCGCTGCCGAAGCATTACTTGAAAGACATTCCGATCAAAGACTTGGCGAAATCGGATAAAATCCGGAAAAACCCGATCGGGTTCGGTCCGTTTAAAGTGAAGAAAATCGTTCCGGGCGAGTCGGTAGAGTTTGTTCGCAATGATGACTACTGGGCTGGCAAACCGAACTTGGAAGGCGTCATTTTGAAAGTCGTCAGCCCGCAAGTCGTCCTGCAAGCGCTGAAAAAAGGCGAAATTGACGTCGCTGAGTTCCCGACTGACCAATATTTGAACGCGAAAGGGACGAAAAACATTCAGTTTATCGGTAGAGTGGATTTGGCGTACAACTATATCGGCTTTAAACTCGGCCATTGGGATGCGAAAAAGCAGGAAAACGTAATGGACAATCCGAAATTCCAAAACAAAAAACTGCGCCAAGCGATGGCGTATGCCATCAACAACCAAGAGGTGGCTGACCGCCTGTATCATGGCTTGCGCTTCCCGGCGAACACGCTCATTCCGCCGTCGTTCCCGGGCTATCATGACAGCTCCATCAAAGGATATACGTACAATCCGGAAAAAGCGAAACAATTGCTGGATGAAGCGGGATATAAAGATGTGGATGGCGATGGCCTCCGCGAAGATCCAAACGGCAAAAAATTCAAGATCAACTTCTTGGCGATGAGCGGTGGGGACATCGCTGAACCGCTGGCCAAATTTTATATGCAATGCTGGAAAGATGTGGGCCTCGATGTTCAGCTTGTAGACGGACGCTTGGCGGAGTTCAACTCCTTCTACGATATGGTCGAAAAAGACGATCCGAAAGTGGATGTCTACGCCGCCGCTTGGGGAACTGGAACGGACGTCGACCCGTACGGATTGTACGGCCGCAACGTCATGTTCAACTACTCGCGCTGGGTGAATGAGAAAAACGATGAACTGTTGGAAAAAGGCCATTCCGAACAGGCGTTTGACAAAGAATATCGTCGGAAAATTTACAGTGAATGGCAAAAGCTGATGAACGAAGAAGTGCCGGTCATCCCGACGTTGTATCGTTCGGCCATTTATGCCGTCAACAACCGCGTCGCCAACTTCACGGTCGATCCGGGCTCGAAACTGACGTGGAAAGATGTCGGCGTCACGTCCGAGCAACCGGAAGTCGAACAATGACGATTGTTGCCTTTGATGATGTATGATAAGATAGAAGATAAATTGCATACGTCTTATCAAGAGTGGGCGAGAGAACGGGCTTGATGACCCCACAGCAACCTGCCGCAGGCAAGGTGCTAACACCCGCAAAGCGGTTTCGCTTTGGATGATAAGAACGGCTCATGGCCCCTTTCGCATCATTCCGAGGCGAAGGGGGTTTTTGTCGATGGGAGGTGAAGGAGAAACAGTGGAGGAGGCGGTTTCGCTCCGCGCTTGCATGGCCGCTCATCTCCCTGCCGCAGCGTTCGCCGTTTGTGTCATGCGCTGTGTGCAGGCGGAGCTCATCCGGTTTGACCCTAAGGCGGCGGTGCATGTCGACCGTGGGGACGGATACGTTCATTTGTATGGGGAAGCGCAAGGAACAGCCTTTTCGTTGTTGTTGACCAACAGTGAGGCGGACGAATGGAAGGCGGACGGACCGTACGCCCTTGACCGCTACATATGGACAGAGCTTGGGAAAAAAGGGATTTTCCCGATGCAGATGACGCCGTATTTACAAGCAGTATGGTTAACTGAGTCATAGAAAGGAAGAGGGACGAATGGCAGTCAAAAAATTTGAACATGTCGGCATTCAAGTGAAAGACATCGAAGCATCGAAAGAGTTTTATCAAAATGTTGTCGGCTTGGAGCTGCTCGACGAAATGATTCATACGAACGGCACGATGAAATTGGCGTTTTTAGGGATTGGCGGCTCGATCATTGTCGAGCTGATCGAAGGATACAATCCGGATTTGCCGACGGAAGGAAAAGTGCACCATGTGGCGTTTACGGTGGAAGGCATTGAGCAGGAGAAAGAACGGCTTCAGTCGCTCGGTGTGCCGCTTGTGTGGGAAGAAATAACGACACTTCCGAACGGAGCAAAATATTTGTTCTTCCTCGGGCCCGACGGCGAATGGATCGAGTTTTACGAGCCTGCTCGATAAATGGCGTCACGCTAGGCGGCCAGCTGTTTGGGCCGCCTATGAATTTGCCGTCTGGCGATTGGCGCTTCGTTCCATTTTTCTTCGTATGGCCTTGCCTGCCGCTAGACAACAACCGTCCATGTAGGAGTCGTCGTCTTCTCGATTCAATGGTATACTAGAAAAAGAGAGGGGGAGGATGACGTGGAAGAAATGATCGTGCACGCGATTCAAGACGACTACCCTGATGAATTCGCCTGGTGCTACGGCTGCGGGCGTCTGAATGAACAAGGCCACCATTTCCGCACCGGGTGGCGGGGCGACAAAACGGTGACGGTGTATACGCCGCGTCCGGAACATACGGCGATTCCAGGGTTTGTGTACGGCGGGCTGATCGCCTCGCTCATTGATTGCCACGGCACCGGTTCAGCGGCGCTTGCCTTGCATCGGAAAAACGGCCATGAACCAGGGAGCGGGGAAACGCCGCCGCGCTTTGTTACTGCGTCGCTTCACGTCGATTTCGTCAAGCCGACGCCGCATGGAGTGCCGCTTGTCGCCGTCGGCACTGTGACGGAGATTCATCCGAAAAAATGGAAAGTGGACACCGAAGTGTTCGCCAACGGCGAACTGTGCGCCCGCGGGCAAGTCGTCGCCGTCGTAATGCCGAAAACGTTTGTCCGTGGGTAACAAGCAACGAAAGGCGCCGGAGAGCGGCTGTTTTTGACAGCGCTTTCTCCGGCGCTTGGCAACTGGTCGAAAACGGCTGCGCCTCACCTCGTTTCGCCATTGAGGACTGATGATGTCATGAAAAAGGCAACTCGACAACGCCTCTTCTCAAGTGGGGAAACCTTGTGAAATTGGTTCTCCTTTTTCAACAAAACCACCGATTTGGCGAACATCATCGTTTTTCACCGGTTTTCTCGGATTCCTCTGATCATCGCTTTCCATGCGTTTCAAAACAACAACAGCAGCTGCTGTTTGGCCTCGTCGAATCCAAGGAGAACGAGCATGCGCAAAAACGCCTTTTGGAGATCCATCACCTTCACGGTTTGTCCATGATCAGCACCGACGACGTGGCGCTCGCCACCTCTTTGCCGTTTTGCCGCACGATGGCGGTTACATAGGCGACGGTTTTCCCGAACTTTTCCACCCGCGCCTCGATTTCGGCTTCTCCAGCCGCCGCTGGGCGGTGAAACGTCGTCTGCAAGTTGATGGAGGCGTGCATTTGGTCATCGCGAAGCAAGGTCGTCACTGCATACGCCATGAGAATGTCCGCCGCCGCCCCGACGAACCCGCCCATAATCACCCCGTTGCCGTTGAGCAGCGATTCGCTGATTGTCCATACGCCTTTCGCATAGCCGTCTCGGGCTTCCGTCAGGCGGACGCCGAGCGTTTCGTCGCATGGGGGCGGCGCGCTTTGACCGGCGATGACAGCGTGCAAGTTGGTCATTGGCTTCATGTGGAACACCCTTTCTGTTGTCAATCATGTTTTTTTATTCGCCAAACGGCGGCGATTTCCTCTTTTCGCGTGCATGAGGAGGAGAACGGCAAAGCTGTGGCGAAAGAAACAAGCAGCTGATGATGGAAAGGAGATGGTCTCATGTATCAACCGCCAGACGCCGGCCGTTGGACGGGACGGATTGACAGCGTGAGCGATGAGCAGGCGTTTCGTCTTCATCAGCGCATTCGCCTGCTCGATTTGTCCAAGCCATTGGAGACGGTGGAACGAGCGGCGGCATTCATCGGGTTTGCGTGCGACGAAGGCGTGCGCCGCAACCAAGGCCGCCAAGGGGCGAAAGAGGCGCCCGCTGCCGTCAAAGCCGCGCTCGCCCGGCTGCCTTGGCATCTTCCGGAAGGGGTCGTTGTCTATGACGCAGGCGATGTCGTTTGCGTTGAGGAACGGCTCGAACAAAGCCAGACGGAACTTGGCGAAGCCATCGCCCGCCTGCTGCAACACAACATGGCGCCTATCGTGATCGGCGGCGGCCATGAGACGGCGTACGGCCATTACTTGGGCGTTCGGGAAGCGCTTGGGACGGATGCCCGCCTTGGCATTATCAACATCGACGCCCATTTTGATTTGCGCCCGTACGATGACGGCCCGACGTCCGGGACGATGTTTCGGCAAATATTGGATCAAGACGATCGAGTGAGCTACTTCTGCCTTGGCATTCAGCGGCTCGGCAACACGGCAGCGCTGTTTGCGGACGCCGAGACGTATGGGTGCCGGTACATGCTTGAAGACGAGCTGACCGCAGGGCCGATCGAGGCTGCCTATGAACAAATTGAGAAATTTGCCGCCGATCATGATGCGGTGATGCTCACCTTTTGCATGGACGCCATCAGCGCGGCCGCCGCGCCGGGGGTGAGCGCGCCGTCGCCGTTTGGGCTCGCCCCGTCTCTGGCGCGCGCGCTCATCCGCCGAATCGTTTCCCATCCGAAAACGATCAGCGTCGACCTTTGCGAAGTCAATCCACTCTGGGATGAAGGCGGAAAAACGGTGGCGTTGGCGGCCGCCTTTTGCATGGAGGCGCTCCTTCATTTTCAACGCTTGCAGCCAAGGCGGTGAGAACGTGAAATTGGTCATTGCCGAACGGGATGACAAAGAACGGGAAGCGATCCGCTGGCTCGTGTCCGCGTATTCCTTGCCGATTGAGCGGGTGTATACGGCAGCCACCGTGGAGGAGATGATGGCCGTCTTGGAGCGGGAGGCGCCGGAGCTGTTGTACGTCGAACTCGACATGATTCCGTATGAACGATGGCCGCAGGCGACCGCCCACGTCCGCTTGTTTTGCCAACGGGTGATTGCCGCAACGGCCGAGGCGACGTTCGCGCGGGCGAAACAAGCCATCGACTGGCAATGCGTCGATTTGCTTGTCAAGCCGCTTGAGCCCGCCAGGCTGAAGCAGGCGCTGCGGGCGGCGGCGTCGCGTTCCCCGGGACGCCCAGGCTTGCCGGCGGGATTGGACGTCCATCACGACGATTACCGCTCCTTGTTTTGCGATTTTCCTTCCGCGGCCTCCGCGCATGTATGGCTTGTGCAGGCGGAACAGCCCGCTTTGTCTCAAGAAGTGATCCGTTTCTTGATGGATTACCCGTTTCGCGGACGGGCGCGTGTATTGCCGCTCACCCGTATGGCGGTTTGCCTGCTTCCCGATTTGCCGGGCGACGGGAAAGAAGAGGCGTGGAAGCTGCTGCGCGATTGGGAGGAAGATCATCATGAGCCGCTCGCGGTTGTCGTGATGCCGCCTGAGGGCCGGAGGACGGCGCGCGCGCAATACCAAGCGGCGCGCCGGTTGCTCGAGACGACGTTTTTCATTGGCTATCGCCAAGTGATCGCTCCCGCTTCGGAATACGAACAGTGGCGTGAGCTCGATCCGTTTTTGACGCCCGAGGAGCAGCGGCAATGGATCGAGATGCTCGAGCGGTTCGACCACGAAGCGGTGAAACGGTGGCTGCAGCGCGAATTTTCCCATTGGTCGCCGCCGTTTCCGAGTCCGGAGATGGTGCGGACGCGGCTGACAAGCATCTTGGCACAAATCCGCCGGTTTATGAAAACATACGGCCTTGACCGCGGCGGAACCGAACGCGAATATATGCGCATCTTTCAAGACATTTTGTACAATCCCGTCTTGTATCGTATCGTTCAAGAATTGATTTTATTTTTATATCGGTTGTTCCATGAGGCCAAGCAGGCCGAGGAAGATGCGCGCGTCGACGCCGTGGAGCGCGGCCTCCGCTATATGGAGGCGCATTTTCGCGATCCGTCGCTCACGCTTGAGCGGGTCGCGGCCGCTGCCGGGCGCAGTCCCGCGTATTTCAGCCATTTGTTGTCGAAAAAGCGGGGCGTGACGTTTCGCCAGTGGCTGACGAATCGGCGGCTTGAGGAAGCGAAGCGGCTGCTTCGGCAGACGGACTTGTCGATCAAAGAAATCGCCGAACAAACCGGGTTTCGCACCGCCCATTATTTGACGCGCGTCTTCAAAGCCGAACTGAATGAGACGCCGACCGCCTACCGCGACGAACAACGGCCGAAACCGCCATCGCCGCGGTAGGCGGTTTTGTCTGTGGCAAAGCGCAGCCTTGCCGGATCGCGGGCGAGAGGGGGCGGCGTATGTTTCAAAAGAAATGGATCGATATCGAAAAAAATGAACAAATAAAACGGAGAGGAAATAGAAAATTCAAAAAAATGTGATCACTTTTAAAAGACGTGCGCCTATCTTCTCCTTCTTCGCTCCCTTACAATGAAAAGCAAAGAGGAAAAAGGAGAGGATGACGATGGCAGAAAAACGGACCGTCAGCCCGCCCGCGGGAACTGAGCGGCGGGCGAAAGGATGGATTCAAGAAGCGGCGCTGCGGATGCTGAACAACAATTTGCATCCCGATGTCGCCGAGCGGCCGGATGAATTGATCGTCTACGGCGGCATCGGCAAGGCGGCGCGCAACTGGGAATGCTACGAGGCGATTGTGGACACCCTTCTTCGTTTAGAAAACGATGAAACGTTGCTCATTCAATCCGGCAAGCCGGTGGCGGTATTTCGCACGCATCCGGACGCCCCGCGCGTGCTGATCGCCAACTCCAACCTCGTGCCCGCATGGGCGACGTGGGATCATTTCCATGAGCTCGACAAAAAAGGATTGATCATGTACGGACAAATGACGGCTGGCAGCTGGATTTACATCGGCAGCCAAGGAATCGTTCAAGGAACGTATGAAACGTTTGCCGAAGTGGCGCGCCAGCACTTTGGCGGCACGCTGGCCGGGACGATCACGCTAACCGCCGGCCTTGGCGGCATGGGCGGGGCGCAGCCGCTCGCGGTGACGATGAATGGCGGCGTCTGCCTCGCTGTCGAAATCGATCCGGCCCGCATTCAGCGCCGCCTTGATACGAAATATCTCGACACGATGACCGACAGCTTGGAGGCGGCGCTTGCGATGGCGAAACGAGCGAAGGAAGAGAAAAAAGCGCTGTCAATCGGCCTTGTCGGCAATGCGGCTGAAGTGTTGCCGCGTCTCGTCGAAATGGGCTTTGTTCCGGACGTCTTGACCGATCAAACGTCCGCCCATGATCCGTTGAACGGCTACATCCCGGCTGGCCTTACGCTTGATGAGTCCGCCGAACTCAGGGCGCGCGATCCGAAGCAGTACATCGCCCGCGCGAAACAGTCGATCGCCGCGCATGTGCGGGCGATGCTGGCGATGCAAAAGCAAGGGGCGGTGACGTTTGATTACGGCAACAACATCCGCCAAGTGGCAAAAGACGAAGGGGTGGACGACGCCTTTTTCTTCCCGGGCTTTGTGCCGGCCTACATCCGCCCGCTCTTTTGCGAAGGAAAAGGGCCGTTCCGCTGGGTGGCGCTCTCGGGCGACCCTGAGGATATTTACAAAACCGATGAAGTCATTTTGCGTGAATTTCGCGACAATGAGCGGCTTTGCCATTGGATTCGCATGGCGCAAAAACGCATTCAATTCCAAGGGCTGCCGGCGCGCATTTGTTGGCTCGGCTACGGCGAGCGGGCGAAATTTGGCAAAATCATCAACGACATGGTGGCCAAAGGCGAGCTGAAAGCGCCGATCGTCATCGGCCGCGATCATTTGGATTCGGGCTCCGTCGCTTCGCCGAACCGAGAGACGGAAGGAATGAAAGACGGAAGCGACGCCATCGCCGACTGGCCGATTTTAAACGCGCTGTTGAATGCGGTTGGGGGCGCGAGCTGGGTGTCGGTTCACCACGGCGGCGGCGTCGGCATGGGCTACTCGATTCACGCCGGCATGGTCATCGTCGCCGACGGCACAAAAGAGGCGGAAAAACGGCTGGAGCGCGTGTTGACGACCGACCCGGGGCTTGGTGTGGTCCGCCACGCCGACGCTGGGTATGAGCTCGCCATTCGGACAGCGAAAGAAAAAGGCATCGATATGCCGATGCTCAAGTAGAAAGGGGGATCCATATGCGCCCGCTTTTTGTCCGCCGCGCCCGCCAGCTCGTCACGCTGGCGGGAAGCTCCGCGGCTCCGCTTGTCAAGGAGAAGATGAGCGATCTAGGCATCATCGAAAACGGCAGCGTCTGGATCGAAAACGGCACGATCGTGGCGGTTGGTGCGGACGATGAACTGGCCCGCCAATTTGCCGATCGGCTCGCCGAAGCGGAAGTCATTGACGCTAAGGGCAAAACGGTGACGCCTGGGCTTGTCGATCCTCATACTCATCTCGTTTACGCCGGCAGCCGCGAACACGAATGGACGATGCGCCTTCATGGAGCGACGTACATGGAAATCATGAACGCAGGCGGCGGCATTCATGCCACGACAAAAGCGACGCGCGAGGCGTCGGAAGAGATGTTGTATGAAGAAAGCAAGCGGCGGCTCGATCAGTTTTTGCTTCATGGGGTCACGACCGTCGAGGCGAAAAGCGGCTACGGCTTAAGCCTTGAGCATGAAATCAAGCAGCTGGAAATTGCCAAGCGGCTTCACGACACCCACCCGGTCGATGTCGTCTCCACGTTTCTTGGCGCCCACGCCGTTCCGCCGGAGTGGAAGCACGATCCGGATGAATACGTCCGCCTTGTCATCGACGAGATGATTCCCGAAGCGGCCCGCCTTGGGTTGGCCGAGTTCAACGATGTCTTTTGCGAGCGCGGCGTGTTTACGCCTGAACAAGCCCGCCTCATTTTGGAAGCAGGGAAAGCGCACGGCTTGACGCCGAAAATTCACGCTGATGAAATCGAACCGTACGGCGGGGCGGAACTGGCCGCCGAAGTCGGCGCCATCTCCGCCGACCACCTGCTTCGCGCGTCAGACGAAGGAATCCGCCGCATGGCCGATCGCGGCGTCATCGGCGTTCTCTTGCCAGGCACGGCGTTTTTCCTCATGACCCAAGCCGCCGATGCCCGCCGTTTGATCGACGCCGGCGTTCCCGTCGCTTTGGCGACCGACTGCAACCCTGGTTCGTCGCCGACCGTCTCGCTGCCGCTTGTCATGAGCCTAGCCTGCCTGCATATGGGCATGACTCCCGCTGAAGCGATGGCCGCCGCCACGATCAATGCCGCCCACGCCATCGGCCGCGGGCATCTCGTCGGCAGCCTCGAGCCGGGGAAGAAGGCGGATTTGGTCATTTTCAACGTTCCGAATTATGTGCAGATCATGTACCATTACGGCGTCAACCATGCGGAGACGGTGATCAAAGGTGGAAAGGTGGTGGTGAACGACGGCAAGGTGTACATCTGAAGGGGGAATGGTCTTCCGTCGAGGTGTTTAGCGACCGGGAGCGGTTATGCTTCCGGCCGTGCTGTCGTCTTTAGCCTGTAGAAGAACAAATGGGGGTGGAGGAGAATGAAAACGGATACAAACATGGCGCCATCCGTGCCGACACCAACGCCGGCCAGCGGGGCATGGAAGTTTTTCGTCTTTAGTGCCATCGGCATTTTCGTATTTTTCGTTCCGGTGTCAATTGGCGGCACATCGTCGATTTTGCTCGATCATATTGTGACATGGATCCGCACCCAGTTTTCAGCACTTGTTCCTTATTATGCTCTGATCGTGATCGCTCTCGGTGCAATTTATCCATTTTATAAAAAAACGTGGCACAAAGATGCCGTAACAGTCGTTTTTTCGCTGCTGAAAGTTGTTGGGCTGATTACGGCGGTCATGTTGGTGTTTCGCATCGGTCCGTCATGGTTGTTTCAGCCGAATATGGGACCGTTCTTATATGACAAGCTCGTCATTTCCGTCGGACTTCTTGTGCCGATTGGCTCGATTTTTCTCGCTCTTCTTGTTGGTTACGGGCTGCTTGAATTTGTCGGTGTGTGGATGCAACCCGTCATGCGGCCGATTTGGAAAACGCCGGGCCGCTCGGCGATTGACGCCGTCGCTTCCTTTGTCGGCAGCTACTCCATTGGGTTATTGATCACTAATAAAGTGTTCAAAGAAGGCAAATATACCGTGAAAGAAGCGGCGATCATCGCCACCGGCTTTTCCACTGTATCCGTGACATTTATGGTCGTTGTGGCGAAAACATTGGGGCTCATGCCAATCTGGAATACGTATTTTTGGGTGACCTTTCTCGTGACGTTTGCCGTTACAGCGCTGACCGCCCGGCTTTGGCCGCTGAGCCGCATGAGCGATGAATACTACGACGGCAAGGGGGATCCCGAGCAAAAAGTAACGGGCAACTATATGAAACAAGCTTGGGCTGAAGCGATGAGGGCGGTAGAGCAGTCAAAAGGGATTGGGACAAACATATGGGAGAACTTGCGAGATGGCTTCATCATGACGATGGGCATTTTGCCGTCCATTATGTCAGTCGGACTGATCGGGCTGTTGCTCGCTGAATATACGCCGGTGTTTGACTGGTTGGGTTACCTGTTCTATCCATTCACCCTTCTGTTGCAAATCCCTGAACCGCTGTTGGCCGCGAAAGCTTCGGCCATCGAAATCGCAGAAATGTTTTTGCCGGCCTTGCTTGTCACCGAAGCACCGCTTGTCACGAAATTCATTATTGCTGTTGTATCCGTATCAGCGATCCTATTCTTTTCCGCTGTCATTCCATGCATTTTGTCTACGGAAATCCCGCTCAGCTTGCCGCGGCTTCTTGTCATTTGGTTTGAACGCACCGTCTTAACGCTCATCCTCACCGCGCCGCTTGCATATTGGCTGCTTTGACGGGAGTGCGGCGCTTCGATGAAAACGGACATCGATGGGGCGGCTGCGATTTTCAGGTTCGCCGCCATTCCATCAACCCGACTGAGAAGTTTCAGCGCCATGAAAGCCTGTCCATCTTCCAGACAGGCTTTCACGTCGTTTCCCGTTGCTGCTTTAACAAATCGCGAATTTCTGTCAATAGCTCCTCCTCTTTCGTCAGCGTCGGTGCGGTTTCCTTCACCTCTTCCTGCTTTTTCACCCGTTCATACAGCGTGTTGATCAATTTCACAAACAGGAAAATCGAAAACGCGATGATCAAAAAATCGACGACTGTTTGGATAAACGCCCCATATTTCACTTCCGCTTTGCCGACTTTCCAAGACAAATCGCTGAAATTGATGCCGCCTAGAATCAGCCCGACAAGCGGCATGATGATGTCATTGACGAGCGAGGAAACGATTTTGCCAAACGCCCCGCCGATGATCACCCCAACGGCTAAATCGATGACATTGCCGCGGATGGCGAATTTTTTAAATTCGTTCCACATGTGAATCTCCTTTCTCGAAATGTGATCCTCTACATTATACCATAAGTTCATACGTGAAATTTTTATATCTAAATCATAGAAAATCAATCTGTTTTATATTATTATAGAGTATATTAACAATGGGGAAAGAAAAGGGGGATATGCACCATGGAAATGACTGCGCAACAAGACGTTCGCGCGAAACAGGCGGCGAACGCCCCGAAAAATCCGACGGCATGGATCATTGCAGTCTCCTGCTTCGTGTTAATCGGTGGAGCATTGTTCTTATACAGCCGTGTGTCCTGGCAACAAGCGCTGTTATATTTGTTGGGAGCGTTCGGCGGTTTTGTGCTTTATCAGGCCCATTTCGGTTTTACTTCGGCCTGGCGGAAATTCATTTTGTACCGCCAAGGGGAAGGCATTCGGGCACAGATGATCATGATGGCTGTGGCCAGCGCGTTGTTTTTGCCGTTGCTCGTGAAAGGTTCGGCGCTCGGGCACCCGGTGTCAGGGTATGTATTTGGCGTGGGGGTATCAGTCATCGTCGGCGCCTTCCTGTTTGGCATCGGCATGCAGCTTGGCGACGGCTGCGCGTCCGGGACGTTGTACCATATCGGCGGAGGCGATGCGAACGGCATCGTGACGCTCATCGGGTTCATCGCTGGCTCAGTCATTGCGACGACCCACTTTGACGTGTGGGCGAAGATGCCGCAATGGAAGCCGTTCTCGTTCATTGGCGAGTTCGGCGCCTTGGGAGGGTTTTTGCTTCAGTTGGTTTTGTTGGCAGCGGTCTACTATGTGGTGACCGTGGCGGAAAAACGGCGCTATGGCCAACTCGTTGCTACATCGCTTGAGAACCGTCATGGCTGGAAAGCGATTTACAAAGGGCCATGGTCGCTTCTGGTCGGGGCGTTGCTCTTGGCTGTAACGAACGCGCTTGTGCTGATGATTAGCGGTAAGCCGTGGGGCATTACGTCCGCCTTCGCCCTTTGGGGGGCGAAGTTCGTGCAGCTGTTTGGCGTCGATCCGACTGCTTGGGCGTACTGGCAAGATGAAGCGAAACGGCAGGCGCTCGCGAATCCACTCTACTACGATACAACGACCGTGATGGACATCAGCTTGATGGTCGGCGCCTTATTGGCGGCAGCGCTTGCGGGCCGCTATACAAAACCGATTCAGTGGAAGCGTCCGACGCGCATGACGATCGGTGCGCTGATCGGCGGCCTGATGATGGGATACGGCGCCCGGCTGGCGTTCGGCTGCAATATCGGCGCGTATTTCGGCGGCATTGCGTCATTCAGCGCCCACGGCTGGGCGTGGTTTGTCTTTGCTTTCCTCGGCAGCCTGATCGGCGTCAAACTGCGTCCGTATTGCGCGTACAAAAACTAAGTGTCCGAAAGTTGGCATCCCGTCGTTTTGACGGGGTGCCTTCTTTATGCCGTTCTTGCCAGGCGGTATGTGGTACAATGGGGGGTGAGGCTTCGAAGCGTGCAGCTGTCCGCTTTTTTGAAATCGTTTTCTCCGTTTGGAAAGAGGCGGGATCGCGCGGCTGCGATCATTGGAAGAGAGGGGGAAAGGCATGGGGAAAGCGGCCTCGATCGTCTGCATCGGCGGGGCGAATGTCGATCGGAAAGCGCGGTTGCTTGCGCCGTTTCAGCTCGGCACGTCCCATCCCGTCACCGCGACGCAAACCGCGGGCGGGGTGGCGAGAAACGTGGCGGAAAACTTAGGGCGGCTTGCTCAACCTGTTTCGCTCGTCAGCGCCGTTGGCGATGATCACGATGGACAGTGGCTCATTGACGTGACGAGCCGATATGTCAATACGAGCTTCATCGTGCGAACGCCAAAAGCGAACACCGGGACGTATACAGCGGTGCTCGATGAACGCGGCGAGATGGTTCTCGCCTTGGCGGGTATGGCCATTTATCATCCTGAACCGAGAAGACCCCCACTTCCACGTGTGAGCGTAAGTGGGGGATGAATCGGTATTTGTCATCGCTCTTCCTCTTGCCTTAACAAAACAGAAGGTGTAAATGGGAGAGCGTTCAAGATACAGTGGGAAACGAGTGGATGAAGCAGCGATGGTTGAAATTCGGTCCGATTTCCACTGTCGTGCTCGATACGAATTTTCCGCCTGATGTCATCTCATGGGTGATCGAGCAGTGCCGCCAAGACCGCCTTCCGCTTTGCGTCGTGACTGTGTCCGTGCCCAAAGTGAAGCGGTTGCCCAGCGATTTGTCTGGTGTGACGTGGTTTGTCACGAATGAAGCGGAGGCTAAGGAATTTGTGGGACGCAACGGGCATACGGACGACATAATGAAACCGATCCTTCAAGCCGGTGCCAAGAACGTTGTCGTCACGCGCGGCGCAAACGGCGTCGCGTACGCCACCAAGCAAGGGGAAACAGGAGCGATTGCGGCGCCGAAGGTTGAGGTCACCGACGCCACCGGAGCGGGCGACGCCTTTGCGGCTGGATTTTTGTACGGCGTCTTAGGCGGACATACGGTGGAAGACGCCTGCCGCTTTGGGATGAGCAGCGCGGCGCTTACGCTGCAAACGGCCGAAACGGTGCATCCCGCTTTGAATGAACACCTGTTGCAAGCCGCCTATGCGCGGTATTTTCGCGAAGGGGGAACGAAGTGATGAATGATTTTCTCGTCTTTTCCGAAGAAGTCGCTCAAGCGAAGGCCGAAAAAAAGCCGATTGTCGCCTTAGAATCAACGATCATCTCGCATGGCATGCCGTATCCGGAAAACGTGCAGACGGCGAAAAACGTCGAGCGGATCATCCGCGACCGCGGCGCCGTGCCGGCGACGATCGCGATCATCGATGGAAAGATTAAAATCGGGTTAACGGATGACGAACTTGAATTGTTAGGGACAAGCCGCGATGTAGAAAAAGTGAGCCGCCGCGACTTGCCGTATGTCGTCGCTATGAAGAAACACGGGGCGACGACCGTGGCGGGGACGATGATTTGCGCTGAGATGGCGGGCATCCGCGTATTTGCGACCGGCGGCATCGGCGGCGTGCACCGCGGCGCCGAGCGGACGATGGACATCTCGGCTGATTTGCAAGAGTTGGCGCGGACAAACGTCGCGGTCGTCTGCGCCGGGGCGAAATCGATTTTGGATTTAGGCTTGACGCTTGAATACCTCGAGACGCACGGCGTTCCGGTCATCGGCTATCAGACGGACGTCCTGCCGGCGTTCTATTCGCGGACGAGCCCGTTTCGCGTCGACTATCGCCTCGACAGCGTGGAAGAGATCGCCCAGTTCCTCGAAACGAAATGGAAGCTTGGGTTAAACGGCGGTGTTGTGATCGCCAATCCCGTCCCAAAAGAAGATGAGCTCGAGGAGTCGTATATCACCGCCATCATCGAACAAGCACTCAAGGAAGCAGAAAAGCAGCACATCACCGGAAAATCGGTCACCCCGTTTTTGCTTGACCGTGTGAAAACGTTAACCGGAGGCAAAAGCTTGCAAGCAAACATCGCCTTAGTGAAAAACAACGCCGCCTTGGCGGCCGACCTTGCCCGAGAGCTTTCTTGATGCGAACGCCCCCGCCTTGATGGAAGGACGGGGGCATGATGGCGGTGGAGGATTTATCGAGCGTGAAGCAAATGGCGGATTTTTCGATCATGCTGGGCGATTTTGACGGAGTGGAAGTCGACCGTTTCTTGTGAGTTCCACGCGGATGTGGCCGAGTTTCGCTTCGAGCCGTTCGAACCGTTCGTTCACGGTGCGCTCCAACTGGGCAATCTGCCGCTCAAACCGTCCATCCATCTCCTCGATGCGCTTGTCCATTTCATCCGTTTTTTCATTCAACGCTTGGACTTGGCGTTGAAGCGAGTCGAATTTCTCATGGAGCGCTTCGAACTGCTTGCGCATATCCGCCGCGTACAAATCAAGCACTTGCAAAATTTGCGCCAATATCGTTTTTTCTTCCACCCTCTTCACCTCCTTCCATTTCTAGCATATCAAACAAGCGAGTTTGCGAGAAGGAAAAACGGTTTCAAATCAAGCGGATTTTGTCTATGATAGAGGAGGAGATGCTGTGATGTTTGAAATGACCAAGAGCTCCTTTGGCTGCCCATTTCCATCGCATCGGCCGCTGCTTGTGTTCCATGTATGAAGGAAGAACCCGCAAGCCCGTCGCGAGGAGGTTGAATGTCGATATTCTGTCAGCGACGGGGGTGAAATTTCAGAAAAAAGAAGGTGTGATCATGTCCTTTATTCAAACAATCGAGCCGCATTTGTTTAGCGACCATCCTGTCCTCCGCCAGTTTGCGTTTGACGCAATCGAAGAGTATCCGGATATTCCAGCCGCGCTTGTGGAGCGTTTGGTGGATGAGGCTGTAACGGCGGACAACGAAGAAACACGGAGGATGATTTTGCACGGCATCTCCAAACAGCCGTTGACCGACCGAGCGCTTGAGCAGTTGTTGAGCATGAAAGATGCAGCGAAGTACATCCGTTGGTTTTTCCCGTTTCCAGCCGCCCAGCTCGAAAAATACGGAGAACAGCTGCTCCCTCACTTCCCGCGGTCTTGGCAGCGAGCTGTCCGCCTTGCTTTAGAAGGAACGGAAGATGACGTATGGGAACACTATTTTTCAGTGCTTTCGCATTTGCACGAGGAAGAGTTTCACAATCACGATTGGTTTTTAGTAGCCAAGCAAGCCGTGCGCATTCTCGTTGAACGCGGATGGATGACGAAGGAAGATATCGGTCTGACATGGATGAAAAACGAGCAACAGCCTTGGTTTTCGTATGACGGCATTTTGGCGGTGTATGCGGTCTCGCTCGTCGGCGCCGCTGAATATATTCCCCGCCTCGCCCGACTGTTGGAACAACAAGACGGTGATGTGCTTGTTGATCAAGCCGTTTCCACCTTATCGATGTTCCAACGTGAAGAAACGATCGAAGCGGTGCGCCCATATGCGTTTCAGGAAGACACGGCGCTGTCCGCTATTCATGTGCTCGCCAACATCAAATCTAAACAGGCCGTGCGTGTATTGCGAGAAGTCTTTTCCAAACAGCGCGATGATGACCTCCAAGCATTTTGCTTTGAGGCGCTTTGCCATCAGCTGGATAAAGAGGCGCTCCCAGAAGTAGAGCAGTATGTAAAAAGAGCGGAAAAACGAGGGCGTTCTTGGATGATTGATGTCGAACAGAACGCGTACGCCTATTATACGATTCTAGAGATCGATCACCCGAAGCTGGAAACGTGGAAAGCCATTGCCGAGCAGCGGTATCGCCATTTTCAAGCCGTGCTGCAAACACCTCCGCGGCCGACCAACATCCCATACCGCCGAAAAGAGCAAAAAATCGGCCGCAACGACCCATGTCCGTGCGGCAGCGGGAAAAAGTATAAAAAGTGCTGTGGCAAATGAGAACGCTGCTTTGTCTCAAAGAAACGGCCCGTCCCCACGCGGTGGCGTCGGAGGCGGGCCTTTTAAAAAGACACAGCCATGAGGCTTAAGCTTCCATATTGATATTCTCGGAACAACACGCGCGGCGCTTGGTCGCGATCGCCTGCGCCGTAAGCGATCCAATACGGCGCGAGGTGTTCGGGGGTCGGTACGGCCTGCTTGGCGTAAGGTGCTTTTTCTTCATAATGGAATACATCCTCACTGCGGGCGGCTGACTCGCGCAACAGCCAGTCATCAAAAGCGGCCGCCCAGCTTTCTGCCTCCGCATGCCCTTCCCAACGGAGCGCCATCAAATTGTGCACCGTCCCGCCGCTGCCGATGACCATCAATCCTTCGTCACGCAATGGACGCAGCGCCTCACCAAGCTGGAACAATTGCTTCGGCGTCCACCACGGCACGACCGACGCTTGCACAATCGGGATGTCAGCGTTGGGAAATAGGCGGTGCAACAACACCCAAGAACCGTGATCCAGCCCGCGCGTGGAATCAACGGCCACTTCCGCCACACCAGCGAGACGCTCGCGCACGCGCTCCGCCCACTCGACCGACCCGCGCGCCGGATAAACCACTTCATACAGCTCGCGCGGAAACCCGGAAAAATCATAAATCATGTCATACGTCCCCTCAACCGCCGAAACCGTCGGTTGGCGCGTCATCCAATGCGCTGTAAAGATGACGACCGCCTGCGGGCGAATTCCTTCCCCAAGCTTTTTCAAAAACGCCGTATACGCATTGTCTTCGATCGCCAACATCGGCGAACCGTGGGCGAGAAACAGGGCAGGGGGGTTCATCGTTCCATTCCTCCCTTGAGTCATATTGACAGATCAACACTTTGCGGCCTGATGCCGCCTCTAGAAGGTTGGTGAAAAACCACTGTTTGACTTGATCGATGATTGAACGCGCGAACATAGAGGCTGATGCAACAAGTTTTTTCTACTTGAGAACCGATTTCCAGAAGCGGTTGCGCAAGTAAATCACCAACCTCCTAGAGAGCTGGTGAAAAATTTGTTTTTTGCTTGAACCGGTGGCAGTTCATCAGAAAGGGGGACAGATCTGACAAGGCTTCCCTAATTGAAAAAAATAATGGGGATGAGCCGCCTTTTTCATTCCTCGTCGGCCTTTCTAGACGATTCGACGAAAAACGGTGTATGGGCCGCTTCCCTTGCCAATCCCCTTACCCTTAGTGTAGCATAAGCATCCTTTGCCATTCTATGCACTTGCAAAACTTTTCCTTGTCCATTTAACCTTTTAAAACAGCAAAAAATCAGTTATAATATACCCGTCTGACACGCCATAAACGGTATGCATCAACAAACATGACTAGAGCCTGCCCCCAGTTCACTGGCAACCAAACAATGAACATATTCTCAAACTGGCCGCGCGTTTGATCGGTTGCACAGCGCCAAAGGCAAGGAGCGGTCTCGTTTCGATGTTTTTCCTCAAAAAACCAGGAACGGATCAAACAATCGGAATTCTCGACGTCTCGAGGGGATGGAGTCTCTCCCCTAGCCGTCCCAGCGCTTAGGTGTACATTCTTATCATGGCCCCGTAGCTCAGTGGATAGAGCGTCGGTTTCCTAAACCGTGCGTCGGAGGTTCGAATCCTCTCGGGGCCGTTCCAACGATCCGACTAGTTCGGATTAAAATTCTTAAACCCCTTGATACGACTGCGTTTGCAGTCATTTTCCATTTTTTTGGAATCCGAAAAAATACGATAGAATTTGAAAAAATTTTGCACGAATTTTGCACGGCTATTTGGCATGATGCAGTTCCTCCATTGCCAGATCAACTTGGCGGAATCCTTTTTGCTTCATTCCCTTCTATTCTAGAAACAGTCAAGTACCACTTTTGGCGAAGATCCAAAATGATATGTATTTGGACATAAATGGTAACCCGGTGGCAAAGGGATCAAAAGCTTCGCATATTGTGATTAATAGGGGGAAGAAATGATGAGAATATCTGATTTTCTTAAAAGATATAATTTACATGGGAGTTTAATTAATAATGTGGAATATGATTCCACTACAAAAAGAGTATCTATTGAAACTGAGTTATGTAAATGGCAGCAATTTGATTATGACGAAACTAAAGATCCTGAAATGATTGAGGGATTCATTGTTTTTGAAGATGTAACATATTTTGAAACAGATTGCGTTAAAGACTTTGATGCTGATGAAATATTGGAAGCGGTGCTTATTTCCGAAACTCCATCGCTTGAAAAAGTTAAAATAGTAACCGATGGGGTGAACATCATCATTATTGAGGCAGGGAATGTAGAGTGGCACTCACTTTGAGTTCAATGCTTGAGGAAAAGAACATTAAAATGTATACAGCGCATACAGTTGTATCGAACGATATTGCTTCATACAGTTTCGAGAAACAAAGGGAGGATGACATCACATATGAAGATGAACCGCCTCGCGAAATAAAGCTGGTGAAGGTGGATGGTACGTATGGAACGTATCGCGTCGAGGAGAAGATGAAGCCGAGTGATGTGGTGGGGTGTGCTTTGTTATCGTTTTACTTATAGCTTATTTTAGCTAAACAAAAGGCGGATCTCTCCGCCTTTTCGCACGAGATAGCAACTCAAAAGAATTTTGCACAAATTTTGCACAACACAAAAGAATGTGTCGCTCAAACATTGAAATATCAATACTTTTCGGTAAATGGTTATTATCCTCTCGGGCCGCTAGTGAAAACCCTTGCGATGCGGGGGTTTTTTCTTTATCTCCCGCCATATTCGCCGCAGCTCACCCCGATCGAGCGTTTGCGGAAATGGCGGAAAGATCCTGTCATGGCGAATGTATTTCATAAAGAACGAAACGATATCATGCAAGCCTTTGATCGATGGCTTATATCCATGAACATCCGGAGAAGGTGCTGCAGCGCTTGGGGGATGGGGCGTGATGAGAAGTCCACTCTTCATGTTGCATGTATATACATAAAGAACGCCTGCTCGTGACGAAAGAAGCGGCTCTCTCACTAGTTGAGAGAGCCGCTTTTTTAGTAGAATAGAAGAAAAATAGAAACGAAGAATAACATTTCTATACGAAGGAGTTATTCCCATGTCATTGCACGATCTTTTCCGCCAAGTGATGGCCATTTACGAACAAGAAAAACGCGAAAAACTGTCAAAAGAGCGACGGTCGTTTCAGCTGGTGACACGAGCGATTCCAGAGGCGTTGAAAACATTGCCTTTCTTACCGCCTGACCGGTATGTGGTGAAAGGTTCTGTCGGTCAAGGGGTGTGGACTGACGTGCCGTGGGTGGCGGTGATGGATCAAGAGGTGACGGATTCGACGCAACGCGGGTATTATATCGTCTACTTATTCAGTGAAGATATGCGCCGGCTCTATTTGACGCTCGCCCAAGGAGTGACGGAGACGCCGAAAGACGAAATGGAGCGGGTGAAGCGGGACATCCGCCAACTCATTCCCGCTGAAGAACGCGTGCGGACGAATGATGACATCCGTCTTGGCGAAAGCAAACGGGCGAAAGACTACGAACGGTCGGTGGCGGCGTATATCGCCTATTCGTTTGACGATCTGCCATCCAATGAACAACTCGCGCGCGACCTCGAAACGATGATCGGTTATTACCGACAGTATGTGGAGCGAACAGAACCGATGGCACCGCCCGAGCAGGCCCTTTCCTATCGGGAGGCGGTTGAGCATATTCATTCATACATATCCGCCAAAGGGTTTTACTATACGAAAGAGGAAGTGACCAACCTCTTTCTATCGTTAAAAACAAAACCGTTTGTCATCTTGTCCGGCATTTCTGGAACCGGGAAAACAAAAATTGTTCAATGGCTCGCCGAGAGCGTCGGCGCGACGGAAGACAACGGTCGCTTCACCTTAATTCCCGTCCGCCCGGATTGGCACGACGGCTCGGACTTGCTTGGCTATGTCGACATTAAAGGCGATTTCAAGCCCGGGCCGCTCACCAACGTCATCATCGAAGCGGGGAAGCATCCGGACAAGCCGTATTTCGTCGTGTTGGATGAGATGAACCTCGCCCGCGTTGAGCATTATTTCAGCGATGTCTTAAGCGTCATGGAAAGCCGCCGCTGGGAAGACGGGCGCATCACCTCGTCACGGTTGCTGCCGAGAGAAACAGCAGGGTGCGATCTTTTTCTCCCGCCGAACGTCTACATCATCGGCACGGTCAACATGGACGAGACGACCCACCCCTTCAGCAAAAAAGTGCTCGACCGGGCGAACACGATCGAGTTCAACCGCGTCCAGCTCGACCATCTCGATTTTTTGCGCGACTTGCCGACCGTCGCGCCCCTGTCAATCGGACAGGAGCTGTTCGCGGCGCGGTATTTGCATTTGAAAGATGTGTACGCACGCTGCCCAGAGCTTGTTGAAACGGTGACGAAACAGCTCGTGGAGATCAACCGCATCCTCGCGCCGCTCGGCGCGCATATCGGCTACCGCGTCCGCGATGAAATTTGTTTCTACCTTGCGTATAACGAAGAAGGAAAGCTGATGGAATTTGACAAGGCGTTCGACTATTGCCTGATGCAAAAAATTTTGCCGCGCCTTTCGGGAAGCGACGTGCGGCTCGAAACAGCGCTCAAGCAGCTGTTTGTCCTGTGCGCCGGTTTTGAACCGGACGGTGAATACAGCGGCGTGCTTGATGTTTCGTATGCCCGTTATCCAAAAAGCGCGGAGAAAATTTGGCAGATGCTGCGGAGGTTAGAGGACGATGGCTTCACTTCGTTCTGGCTTGGGGCGTGACGACTATGAGCTCGTCCATATCGAAACGAAACAGCTCACGCTCGTAATCAAAGGAAAGCCGTACCACGAACAATACGAAGGGCTCAAGCAGTACCGCCGCCTCGATTTCCACGAGACGATGGAGTTTTTCGCAAGCGGCGAAGGGGTGCGGAGCGTCAAGCTGTTTGACGTGGACGCTGGCGAGCTTGTCGACTGGTCGGGCGGCCACCGCCCGATTTTCTTTGAAAACGGCGTCTATCAGCTGCTCGTCGTTCCGAAAACCGACCGGGTGCTCTCCTTTTACCATGAGTCGCCAGCGCTGAGAAACGCCATCAGCCTGGTGGACATCGGCGGCCAAGCGGTGTTGATGGGAAATCTCCATTTCCCGAATGAAGTCGGGCTGTCGACATTCGAAATCCGCGACGGCCACCGCTCCGTTTTGGACGTGACGATCGAAATTTTCCCGACGAAGCTGACATATAAACAAGACTACCAAATCCTTCTTGACGAAGTCAGCGAAGAAATTTACAACTTGGCGTTTCACTTCATCAAGCGCACGTACCAGCGAGCGAAGGCGAAGAGGGACGGCGCGCCGTCAAGAAGTGAATTTTTCCGGCTTATGGAGGCGCATATCGGCGATTTTTTGCAGGCCATTCGCCATATCGAGCGGCAGCCGCACCATCAACTGTCGACCGTCCATGTGAGGGTGCGCGGCGACCAGCTCGGCCGTTTGGATGCGGCAGGACGGAATGATTTGCGCAAGCGGCCGCACGTGTTCCGTGACGTCAAGCGCGGCATCGACATCGGAAGTCGAACCGTCATGCCGCAATCGGGGCTCAAAGCGAAAAAAGAACTGACGTACGACACGCTCGAAAACCGGTTCGTCAAATGGATGATGACGCGCCTTGTCGAGAAGCTGCTCGATTTGTTCGAACACGTGCAAGGGAAGCAAAAGCGATACGAAACGGAACCGGATCCGGGTTTGCTTGAGCGCATCCAATCGATGATCCGCGCGCTCGAAACTCGGCTTCGTCACTCTTTTTGGCGGCCGATCGGGCGGCTTGACCGCTCCGTCATGAGCCTCGTCCTGCAAATGGCGCCCGGGTACCGCGACGCCTATCAGCTGTTTCTCATCATCACCCGCGGCCTCGCCTTGCAAGGGAAGCTGTACCGAATGTCCGTCAAAGACGTGGCGACGCTGTACGAGTATTGGACGTTTTTGAAGCTCGGGCAGCTTCTCGGGAAAAAATACAAACTCATCAGCCAAAATGTCATCCAAGTGAACCGCTTAGGGCTGTTCGTCAATCTCGAAAAAAACCGCTCCGCCAAGCGGGTGTACGAACATCCGTACACCGGAGAGCGAATCACGCTGACCTATCAGCCGTACGAAGGAAGGCTGCCAACCGTCCCGCAAATGCCCGACACGGTTCTGGCGATTGAAAAGAAGGGAAAAGACTATACATTCAACTACATTTTCGACGCTAAATACCGCCTGGACTTCGCCGTTTCGGGCAGCTCATACGAAAAACGGTACGGAATGCCGGGCCCGATGGAAGACGACATCAACACGATGCACCGCTACCGCGATTCGCTTGTCGCCCGCCGCGGCGGCCCATACGAGCGCACCGCCTTTGGCGCCTACGTGCTCTTCCCGTGGCATGACGAAGACAGCTACCAAGCGCACCCGCTGTACAAAAGCATCAACGACGTCAACATCGGCGGCCTGCCGTTTTTGCCGAATGCCACCCGCCTGGTCGAGCAGTTCATCGAGCGGCTGATTGAAAAGAATCCCGAAGAACTGCAACAAGAAGGCATCTTGCCGCAAGGGGTCATCGAAGAATGGCGGTCGGCTTTCGATGAGCATGTGCTTGTCGGCATGGTGCCAAGCGCGCGGCATTACGAAGCCTATGTGAAGCACCGCTTCTACCACATCCCAGTCAAGCAGCTGAAAAAAGGCTGGCAAAACGCGCGCTACATCGCCCTTTACCCGAAACAAGGAGCTGCCCCGCAAAACGGGGTCACGTGCTTTGGCAAAATCACCGCTGTGAACATCGTCAAGCGCTCGGCCATCACCGAACTGCCGAAACGAAGTGATGACGAATACGTTCGCTTCGAAGTCGAAAGCTGGCACTTTCTCCAACACGTCATCCGCCCCGTCGGCTACGGCATCGCCGTCTATGCGATGACGACGCTCAACACGCTCAAACAGGCGAAAGAACTGCCGGAACTGTTCATGAAATCAAGCGAGGAAATCGCCCTTTGGCGCATACTGCGGCGGCTGTCCGACCGCATCCGCTTCGACCTTGACGCCCGCTACTTGGATCAGGCGTCCAAGATCACCGCGTACCGCGTCAAAAACGTGTCCATCCGCCTGGAAAGCGGCCGACTCATCATCACAAACGGCGCAAAGTACAAAACAATCCCCGCCGACCTGCTCCGCAAGCAGCCGTCGGCCGTGTTTCGCGAAGTGGTGGGGATGATGGGGGAGGGAAGGATGCATGGCCATGTGGGTATGATCGAGAGACAAGGCTGGGTCTGATGATCCATGTCTGTTTCAATCCATTTTGGCATGTATAAATGATTGCATGTCAGTAGCATAAATGCTATCATTGTGTATAATGATTGGTAAAGGGTAGAGGATATTGTTTGAGGTAATATACACAGGAAATGTAAAGGAATTTGAAAATCATCTACTGAGTAAAGCCGAGCAAGAACTTAGACAAAAAGGTCGTCCGGGTATATGGTGTCATGTTGCTGATGTATATGCAAGGCAACTTACGATTATTCAACGTAATCCATATCCGTCTGATCCGGAGAACAACGGCTTTCCGGATGATATCATCCCTCCGTCGTTGAAACATCTTCGCATGAATACTCGTTATGATCATTTTTACAGATGGGGTATAAGAGGTGGAAGAACTGGAAATCACAGAATTATATTTGCGATTCACAATTTTTCAAAAGTCATATTGCTTCATTATTTTGACAAGCAGTATAACGGAGCGATAAGACGAGAGGATATTGTGCCGGCTGAATCAGCATATGAACGTTATTGCGCTTTCGACCCTTGCCTTTATTAATGGACTGGGAGGGAAAAACAATGAGTGATTTTTTTAAGAAATATGCAGCCATTCGAGGCGAGCAACATGTTCAAAAACTTCGATTGGAAGGAACGATAGCTGCACAGATTAAAACAAGACGAAAGCAGCTGAATATGTCTCAACAGGAACTGGCAGATCGCATTGGAGTTCCAAAATCCACGATTGGGAGAATTGAATCGGGGCTTACAAGTCCTAGGGTAGAGACGCTTTTTAAAATTTCGCAGGCATTGAATACTCCTTTCATCATTGATGGTACAAGCAGACAGGATCATAACCTGAATGTTCGGGTTTAGCGCATAATAGGGAAATCGATGAGTTCTTTGATCAACTGAGAGTACATGTGAATTTTCCTCCGATGATTTGGCTCGGTCTCCTTTACCATACGGGAAAATTCGCATTTTTTGTATCCTCTATTTTCCCAATGCGCACCTATCTTGCCGTAAATGATCAAGTACAACTTGTGGTGAAGAGCCGGAAAAGCTTAATCACTCACTTTTTGCACCCTCCCGACGAAAATCGGGAGGATTTTTTGCGCCCATCGTTGATGGAGAGGCTGGATGTCTTGCTCCTTGACGTCGAGTTCGATCAATTCGTTCCTAGATCGAAACAGAGCCCTCGTTCTTAAGCTGTGTCTATGATAATCAATCTATAGTTTCGACAAATTTCAACAACATCCTACCAGTTGTTTTCGTAAAATAAAACCATAAAGAAAAGAAACAAGGAGCCATTCGTGCATGAAGACAAAAGGGATGATTGACAACAGACAAAACGGCCTAGTCGGCGATGCGTTGAAAGCGCATATCACAAAAGGCAGCAAACTATCGATTGCGGCGGCGCATTTTACAGAAAAAGCCGTCTGAAAGCACATGGTTTCAATCATGGGATGAAAGACGGCATTGCTCGGTAATCCCTTAATAGGATTGTTTAGAGCAACCTCTTTTGTCGTGTGAGTAAAATATTTGTGGGTGACATTCCGAAATGATCCCCTGACGAGGGTTACCAACTCTTATTCGTAATTCCTGTCGGGGCCACCCAGTGAAGCGTGGTAGAAGCCAAAACATGCAAAAAGGACTCTCTTCCTGTTATGATGGTGATTATCAGCATCAACCGAAAACAGGAGGGAGAGAGTCCATGAAACATTTTACTCCATGAAGGGACGGGGGACGTGTGGGAACGGTTTGAGGAGTGGCTGATGCAGGAATATGCCTATGATCCGTGCCGGGACCTGTTGGTCATCAACGGCGATGCGGCGTCGTGGATCACGGCCTGCCGAGAGTATTTTGGAAAGCGGGTGTGCTTTCAGCTGGATCGATTTCATGTGGCGCGGGAGCTGCGTCAGTGTCTGTCCGGCCATCCGCGTTGGCGAGAGGTGCGGAAGAAGCTGGCGAAACAAGACGAAGAAGGACTTCTCGTGGAGTTGAACAGCGCGATCGGCACGTTGAAGGACGAAGCGAAAGAACAGCAGCTGGTGACCATGATCGGCCGGATCGAGTCGATGCCGGGATGTATCCGGGACTACCGGGAGTGGCTGTCGGAGCAAGGGGTGGAGACGACCGGCATGCGTCCGATGGGCCACGCCGAGAGCGTGATGAGCCGTTAGCGGCAACATTACATAGAAGATGATACGGGTAATGCATAAGCACGTGTATTAAATAAAAACGGTGGGGATATATATGCAAGACATTATAAAAAAAGAGCAGGAACGTTTAGATGCGACAATATCTGTTATTGATGAGCTGTTAGAAAAAAATAAACAAAATATGAATAAAACTGCAAAAGATGTTGTAGAAGCACAGCTTATTGCATATGCCAAGAAAGAAGTCAAAAAGCTTCAAGATATGCGCCCCAATCCATATTTTGGGCGATTGGATTTTGAAGATGAGTTTGGAAAAGAGACCATTTACATTGGAAAAAAGGGGATTGAAAAAGATGGAGAGTTGATTGTTGTTGATTGGCGGACGGATTTAGGAAGATTATACAATGCTTACCAAGGTGTACAAAAGACTTTCCAAGTCGGAATAGAAAACAGACCGGTAACGATTCACGGAAAACGTGGTATCGTCATTAAAAATGGAAGAGTGATTAAAGTAACCGATATTGGAAAATCGGAAATCGTTGAAAATGAAAATGGCGAAAAAGTCAAATACATGGACGATTATTTAAAAGAAATTTTGACAAATACGGAAGAAGCTCATCGACTTCGGGATATTATCGCTAGCATTCAAGCCGAACAAGATGAAATTATCCGCCTGCCACTGAAAGATACGATTATCGTCCAAGGTGCGGCTGGAAGCGGAAAATCAACGATTGCGTTGCATCGCATTTCATATCTTTTATATCAATATCACGAGCAAGTCAAACCGAAAGATATTCTTATTTTAGCGCCGAACGAGATTTTCTTATCCTATATTAAAGATATCGTACCGGAAATCGAAATTGAGGGGATTGAGCAACGAACATTTTACGATTGGGCATCTACTTATTTTACCGATGTTCATGATATTCCTGACTTACATGAGCAATATGTACATATATACGGGTCAACGGAAAAAGAAGACTTGATAAAAATTGCTAAATATAAAGGATCGCTTCGATTTAAAAAGCTTCTAGATGACTTTGTTGAGTACATCGGCAATACGATGATTCCGCATGGTGACATCGTTATTGAAAGCGGGGTTATTCTTTCCAAGGAAGAAATTCATCAATTTTATCATGCCAAAGAACATTTGCCTCTCAATGTACGCATGAAAGAAGTAAAAGAGTTTATCTTAAATTGGAGCAATGAACAAATCAACATTCGCAAACAACAAATTGAAGATGAATTTGAGGAAGCGTATCGGAAATGGGTTGTAACGCTTCCGGAAGGAGAAGAAAGAAAAGCGGTATATGAAGCATTAGAAAAAGCAAAACAATTGCGTATGAAGATCTTTCAAGAAAAAATGCAACATGAAATTTCGCTTATCGTGAAAAAGATGGAAAATATCCCTGCGTTGTTAATGTATAAATCGGTGTTCCAGAAAAAAGTATTTGAGAAATTTCATCCGGATATCGATGAAGAATTGCTAAGTCTTTTACTGAAAAACGGAAGACAAATTAAACAGGAACGTTTTATGTACGAAGATATTGCCCCGCTCATTTATTTAGATGCGAAAATCAATGGAAAAAAACTGCAGTACGAACACATTGTTATTGATGAAGCGCAAGATTATAGCCCATTTCAACTTGCGATTATGAAAGATTATGCGAAATCGATGACGATATTAGGCGATATTGCGCAAGGAATCTTTTCTTTCTATGGACTTGACCGTTGGGAAGAAATAGAATCGTATGTTTTTAAAGAAAAAGAGTTTAAAAGACTTCACTTGCAGACAAGCTACCGCTCGACAAAACAAATTATGGATTTGGCCAACAGGGTGTTATTAAATAGCAATTATGATTTTCCGCTTGTCATTCCTGTAAACCGTCCAGGGGACGTTCCTACGATTAAGAAAGTTGAAAGCATCGGTGAACTTTATGATGAAATAGTAAATTCGATACGATTATTTGAAGAAAAGGGTTATAAAAAAATTGCGATTTTAACAGCGTCCAAACAAGGAGCCATTGATACATATGACCAATTAAGGAGACGTCAAATTACGCAAATGGAAGTGATTACAGAAGGAAACCAAGCGCTTAAAGAGAAAATTGTTATTATTCCTTCTTATTTAGTCAAAGGACTTGAGTTTGATGCGGTGATTATCGAAGATGTTAGCGACGAGACATTTAAAGATGAAACACAACATGCTAAGATGTTGTATATGTCTATTACTCGCGCTCATCACGACTTACATCTATTTTACCGTGGAAATATATCGCCACTATTGGAAGAGCGAGACCCCAGCGCGCCGCCAAAACCGCGAAAATCGTTTGCCGACTGGTTAATTACGGATATAAACGATCCGTATGTGGAACCACAAGTGGAAGCGGTAAAGCGTTTGAAAAAGGAAGATATGATTCGATTATTTGATGACGAAGAAGAAGAGTTTGTTGAAGAAGCGTTTGAAGATGATCGCGAACGATATTACGATTTCCATGCTTGGTTAAAAGTTTGGCGCCGCTGGGCGGAAATGCGAAGACAATTAGACGAAAAATCGTAAAGGTTGGGATGTAGTGTTGAAGAAATATTCCGGTGGGTTTACAGCGGAACACCTTTATAGAAATGAAATGAAAATCATTGTTCATTTACAACTACAAGGGTTATCGAAAGAGGAAATAAAGAAAAAAGTTTTTGAAGAAAATTTACTTCATTGTCGCAGTGAAGCGGCAATAAAAGATCTATTTCCTCGCGTTTATCGGCGAGCCGAAGTCCTTGATCAGCAGCTAAAGTTTTTTCTAATACATGGAGCACGTTCCGACCAAAACGCGCTCCTGCTATATGCATTTTTAAAACGTTTTGCGTTTCCTCGTGATTTTGTTTTGGAAGTGATCCATTATAACATGAAAAGATTTAAGTCAACGGTATCAGAAGGAAATATTCGCACGTTTTTTGAAGAAAAGGAACAGCAATATGAACAAGTGAGAAACTGGACCGATAAAACAAAATATAAACTAAAGCAAGTGATGTTAAAAATAATAGTAGATGCCGAATTGCTTAAGAAAAATGGAAACGAATACGAAATCAAACCGATTCCATTAAGCAGAGAGTTGCGTGATTACGTCGAACGAAATCCGGTGTATCGCGACTTACTCATCTTAACATTAAACGAATAATATAGGAGGTTTGCAGTGGAGATTCAAAAAAAATTAGATCGGTTTTTTGAAGAGATTCAAAAAGATGAATTTTTGCAGATGAGAGGATTAGGAAATGAAGTACCATACTTCATTTTTGATTACGAACCGGAACATGAGTTGATTGTCCGCCAATCGATCCGATATTTTACGAATCGGATTCATTTAAACATTAAAGTGCTCAATTTATTGAAAATGGTTATTGAACTATTTGACGATATTGGATTAGAAGGGTTAAAACAATTTGAGGAAGAACAAGGAACGGAAGCCTTGTTTGACGCTTTGCGCCCAACGATCGAAGAAGAACAGCTAGTAGACAAAATTGCCGAAGCGGCAGAACAAGCACAAATCATTTTTATCACCGGGATTGGGAGTGTATTTCCATTAGTACGGGCTCATGAATTGCTAAATCAATTGCATCCGAAAGTAACCAACGTGCCAATCGTTATTTTTTATCCAGGAACATATACAGGGCAAGGCCTGAGCCTATTTAATCGTTTCGAATCCAACGGATATTATCGGGCATTTTCTATCTAATGGACAGAGGAGGGTTCGCAGTGTTACAAAACACATTTACTATTCAGGAACTGTTTAAAAAGCCGATTGACCGCGAAATTAATGGGGTAGTGCAAGCGGGACAATACGACGAAAAAGTGGTTCACAGCGAATTAGAAGAATATGTCATGACGAAAGAAATCAGCGAAAATATGAAATATTTCTTTAAAAACTACACTAATAGTTTTGATCATCCGACGACAAAAATAGGAGTATGGATTTCCGGCTTTTTTGGTTCAGGTAAATCCCATTTTCTAAAAATTTTATCCTATTTGCTCAACAACGAAACCGTATATGGCAAACGAGCGGTTGATTTCTTTACAGAAAAAACAGATGACCAAGAATTATTAGAAATGATGCAGCGCTCCGCAACGTATGATAGCCATGCAATTTTATTTAACGTTGATTCCAAATCAGCGGGCGGTAAAAAAGAAAAAGCAACTATTGTAGAAGTATTTTTAAAAGTATTTAACCAATATTTAGGATACTCTCCAACGCTTTGGATTGCCCATATCGAGCGGCAATTGGCAGACGAAGGAGTATATGAGAAATTCGTAAGACATTTTGAAGAAATAGAAGGGAAACCATGGAAGGAAGAACGGGTGCGGATTTTATTAAAACGCAAATCGTTTATTCAGGCGTTAGCTAGATTAGGGTATGACGAAGAAACGTCGGCAGGCTTCTTGGACGCGGCTAAGAAAACGTTTGAAATCAGTTCTGAAGAATTCGCGAAAATTGTTGCAAAACACGTCAAAGAAAAAGGAGACAACTACCGCCTTACGTTCCTTGTCGACGAAATCGGTCAGTATATTGGCGATGATCCGAACCTTATGTTAAATCTACAAACCGTTGTCGAAGATTTAGGAAACTATTGCCAAGGAAAAGTGTGGGTGATTGTTACTTCTCAAGAACAAATCGATGCAGTAACAAAAATTAAAGGCGCTGACAATTTTTCTAAAATTCAAGGCCGTTTCGCAACACGTATTCACTTGACGAGCTCTAATACGGATGAAGTCATTAAACGCCGTCTATTAGAAAAAAGTCCGGCAGCTGCCGATCATTTGAAAATTGAATTTGAGCAAATCGGACAAAGTTTAAACAATACGTTAACGTTTGAAAAAGATACGTGCGTGCTTCAAAGCGGATTCAAAAATGAAGAAGAATATGCGGCGATTTATCCGTTCGTCCCATATCAAGTCGAATTGTTGCAACGGGTTTTTGATAAAGTACGCCGCCAAGGGGAGGCGGGGGCTCATTTAGCGCACGGAGAACGCTCCTTATTAAACGCCTTCCAGGAAGTTGCGTTGCAATTAAAAGACCAAGATACAAACCAATTGGCCCGTTTTTCCCAATTTTATGAAACGGTTAAACGATTTTTAAGCACCTCTGTTTCGGCGACGATCGCATCGGCAGCGAAACGCGAAGGCATCACAGAGTTTGACGTTGAGGTGTTAAAAGTGTTATTTATGATCAAGGGGATCGAGCAGATTAAAGCAACGGTAGAAAATATTACCACTTTGCTTGTCGACAGTGTAGACTGCATAAAAAATGATTTAGAAAAAGAAGTTCGCCGTTCGTTAAACCGTCTTCGCCGAAACATGTTAATTGCGGAAAATGCGGATAAAACGTTCGTGTTCTTAAGCGATGACGAACAAGAGATGAATCGCGAGATTGAACACGAACATATTAACGAAGCAAATGTCATTGATGAGTTGGGCAAAATATTTTTCGAAGATATCGTGCAAATGAAATCATATCGTTATCAAAAAACACATGACTTTGAATTCAATAAAATATTTGATACGTACACTCGCGGTGGGCGAACGAATGAACTAACCCTTCAAGTATACACGGGAGATGTCACGGAAGAACAAGCGCGAGCCGAGGCAAACTCAGGCATTTTAGTCATGCATATTCCACAAGAATTTACCGAAAAGTTTTTTGAACCGATGGAATACGCGTTGAAAATCCGATCCTATGCAAATAAAAAAATTTCAACGAGCTTAACGGAAAGACAACGTAAAATACTGGATGAAAAACGCCAACAAATCACCGAATTTGAAAAGAAAGCTAAGGAAGCGCTAGCCGAAGCGGCGGTGCATGCGACTTACTATGTGCAAGGACAAGAGTACCGTTTTAACGGCAGTTTAGAAAATCAGCTGCAAAGTGCTTTTGAAATTCTTGTCCGTAATACGTACAGCTACTTAAGCTATATGGAGGAGCCGGTTCCTGTCAAAAACGCGAACGATACGATTTATGAATGGGCAACAAAAGGTCTTCCAGCGAAATTAGATGGAACGTTTGCCAACCATCTTGCGTATGACACGGTGTTTCGTTTCCTTGAACAAAGCCGCAACCGGCAAATGGTGACGATGAAATTGCTTGTAGAAAAATTTAAAAGCGCGCCTTACGGCTGGAGCGAAAACGATATTACCGGATTAGTAGCTGCTTTAATGCATGATGGAAAAATAAAATTAACGTATTTAGGAGAAAGTTTTGATACGAGTCATCCACAGTTTATTTCTCGGATTACAAAAGCGTCTGAACGCGAAAAAGTAATGATTGAGGCGCAAATCGCCATTCCAAGCCACAAACGTAAAATCGTCGTAGAAATGATGCGGGAGCTATTTAACTGCTACGATGTTGGCGACACGTATGATGAAATTGCAAAGAACATTCGCGAGCAAATGCAAAAACATTTCTTAGAACCAATAACAAAGATGCTGAAAATAAAAGAATATGAAGATCCGCAATATCCATATCCAGGCGGCATTCAGCTCGCGAAATTAAAGAATAACATTGAAGAATTGTTGTCTTATTCCAAGAGCGAGAATCTCGTTGAGGAATTCATTGAGTTGGATGAAGATTTGGAGGAATGGCTTGAGGATATACAAACTTTATCTGCGTTTTATACAAAAACGGCCATTCGCTATTTTGATGAAAGTGTCCGTCTATTAAAAGAGCGTTCGGATGATTTAGATATCGCCAAAAATCAAATGGAAGTACAAAAAATTAAAAATCAAATTGTTTCCATCTTGACAATGGATCATCCTTATCGAGAAATTCCTAATCTACCAATCTTAAACGAGAAATTAAGAACAGAACTTACGAATTTTGTAAAAAAAGAACTGGGCGCTCAGCTCGAACAAATGGAAGAAATTCGCCGCAAGATGGAAGAGTTGAAAGAGCGGTACAGCATCGAAGAGATCAAAGCAATGGTTCAACATGAATTAGAAGAGCTGCAAGTACGTATTGAACAGTTGAAGGATATGGACAGCATTTCCCGCGTCTACTCCTACACACAAATGGCGACAAACGATTTGCGTCGTTTGGAAGAAAAAGTGTATGAACTGTATGTACAATATCAGTCGGAAACGAGTGACGGCGATGATCGTCAAGTGGAAGTGCCAATCTCACGATTCATCCAAGTCATGATACCGTCCGGTCAAGTCGAAATTCGTACTGAAGATGACGTGGATCGTTTATTAGAAAAAATGAAACAGGAACTGCTAAAAGAAATTCAGAATGGAAAAGTTGTCGTCATTAAAAAGTATATAGATTCAATTTGAAGGTTTGACATTTACATGAAGAGGTTAACCTCTCCGTTATCCTGTACACCCTAAGCGCTGCAGCACTTCCTCCAAAGTCCTGTGGGCTCAATCTATAAGCTGAGCCATGGGAGGAGGAAGTTAATTGAAGGAGAAGGCAAATGTTCATTTTTCAATGAGCATGTATATAGAAGGAGTCAGGAGACAATGAACAAACGAGCATTAAAAGAATTTGCTGTTTATGCACGCAACGAACTTCGCAATCAAATTGCCTTGCGAGCACAAGCCTTTGGGATTACTCCCGAAGGCTCTCCTGTGCTTGTAACAGGTGCTGATTATGTTGAAATCAACGGCAAAAAACTGCCGTTATCTTATAAAAACGGTCTACAAAAACTGTTAAAAGAAATTGAAACAAAAGGTTATGACCAAGTGATTGAAGAAGTCGCGTACACATGGTTTAACCGCTTAATCGCGATTCGCTTCATGGAAGTGCATAACTATTTGCCATCGAAAATTCGCGTTTTATCAAGCGAAACGAAGGGAAAAGTGGATCCGGATATTTTAACCGATTATCAATATACGGACTTGCCAGTCGACAAAGAAGAGATTGCATCTCTTTTACAACAAGGAAAGCGGGAAGAAGCGTATCGGAAATTATTAATTGCTCAATGTAATGAATTGCATGAAATCATGCCGTTCTTATTTGAAAAGTTAGCGGACTATACAGAGTTATTGTTGCCTGAGTCGTTGCTACACGCGGATTCGCTGATTAACAAACTAGGCAAAGAATTAGAAGACAAAAACTTCGAACATGTAGAAGTCATTGGTTGGTTGTATCAATATTATATTTCAGAGAAAAAAGATGAAGTATTTGCGGGATTAAAGAAAAACAAAAAAATTACAAAAGAAAACATCCCAGCTGCGACGCAGTTATTTACACCACACTGGATTGTCCGCTATATGGTGGAAAACTCGCTTGGTCATATGTGGCTCGAGTCTCATCCTGAGTCGAACTTAAAAGCGGAAATGAAATATTATGTAGAGCCAGCGGAACAAGAGCCAGAAGTACAAGCGAAATTAGAAGAACTACGCAACCCAAATCTTTCACCAGAGGATATTACTGTATTAGACCCTGCTTGCGGTTCTGGTCATATTCTTGTCTATGCCTTTGACTTGTTATACAAGATTTACGAAGAACGTGGTTATCCAGCTCGTGAAATTCCGTTTCTTATTTTAGAGAAAAACTTATACGGAATTGACATTGATGATCGTGCTGCACAGTTGGCGGCATTTGCGTTAATGATGAAAGCGCGGGAGAAAACGAAAAAAGTATTTCGCCATCCGCCTGTATTGAACGTCATTTCGATACAAGAATCGAATGATATTCTCATCGATCAAGCAGCAGAATTAATTGGAGAAAACGAAACAGAAGTAGCAGAAATCAAAAGACTATTACAAACATTTATCGATGCGAAAAACTATGGTTCCATTTTACGACCGGAAAATGTTAACTTTGATAGATATTTAACTCACATTTCGCACCCTAACAAGGTCAAAACAAAGGATTTTTTATTTAGTTTTTCAGAATAACTTTTTGACCAACACAACGAGCGATGGCAATCCTTTTTTTACCATCGCTGGTCGTTCCGT
>NZ_JBREBQ010000030.1:0-38204 GCF_052906625.1 Geobacillus sp. CCR
TGACTGTTTCCATTCTACCAACTTCGTGGTCTGTATGCGGAAGAAGGATCCTGACTGATGAACCGATTTCATCCAGCTAACATATTTCTGGGGTTGAGTGGAAATCACAGAAAATGGTGAAGACCCAATATTTTAAGATAGGTGTGCATAGAGAAAATAGAAGGGGCAAAAAATGCGAATGAAGAGGAGACTGAGAAGAACGCGCAGCCCCCCTTTTCATAAATCACCACCCTCTTCGACCGTCCTTAGGAATAATTTTCTTCTCATTGCACACCGTATCCAATAGAAACTTGGAAACGGGAGCGTGATGCCGATGGCCGAACAAAGAGAACGATGGCTCTTCCTTTTGGCACTTTGCCTCATCGCCCTTTACGTGTCCCCGCTCTTTCTCCTTGGCGAGAACGCCCATATTCGCGTCCACGATAATTTGGATTCCAATATCGCTTGGTATAAGGTGCTCTCCGAAAGCGGAAAAATCACCGGGCCGCTTGACGCGAAGATTCCGCAAATCGCCAACGGCAAGTTGTCAAGAAATGCCCTCGGTTCGGAGTTGACCGGCATCGTCTGGCTGCACGCGTTATTTCCCACGATGACTGCTTATGCGCTCAGTCAAACGATCACAAGGGTGGTGGCATTTTTGGGCATGTATTTGTTGTTGAAAACGCATTTCCTGCCCGAGCCGCGTTGGATGGCTGTTCGCATCGGCGTGGCGCTCGCATTTGCGCTGACGCTGTTTTGGCCGTCGGGGATGTTAAGCACGCTCGGCATGCCGCTTGCGCTCTGGGCGTTTTTGAGCATCCGGAAAGGCGAGGGGGAGTGGAAACATTACGTCGCGCTCACGCTTCTCCCGTTTTATTCCAGCTTTGTGCTCGGGTTCTTTTTCTTTCTTGCCGCCATGGGCACTCTTTGGCTTTTGGATGTGCTGCGCGGGAAGGGGTGGAACATCCGCTTTTTGACTTCCATCGCTTACATGACGCTGTTGTATTTGCTTGTCGAGTACCGGCTTGTGTACTCGTTTTTATGGGAAGACGAGCCGACAAGCCGGGATGAGTACTTCCATGCCCGGTTGTCGTTTTGGCATTGCGTCCGCTTGACGTGGAAAAACTTTATCCTCGGCCACCATCACGTCATGACCGAGCATACCTTTTTTATTTTGCCGGCCTGGTTGATGGCCTTGTATCTCGTTTTCATGAAAAAACGATGGAAGCAAGAACGGTTATTTCTTTTCCTATTCGGACTGAATTTCGCCCTGTCGGCGTGGTACGCCTTTTGGTTTTATAAAGGGTGGCTGCCGCTTACCGAGCGGTTTCATTTTTTGGACACGTTTAACTTTGCCCGCTTTCATTTTTTGCGCCCGCTTGTCATTTATGTGCAGTTTGCGCTGGCGCTGAAAATCGTATGGCAATACAGCGAAAAAGGAGAAAAGTGGGCGAAGCGGCTGCTAGCGGCCCAAGTGATCTTGGTGTTTTTGATTAACGAAGAAATCGTCTTCCGCTACGAGCCGACGGTGAAGCAATTTTACGCGGAAAAACAGTTCCAAGAAATCAAGCAATACATCGGGCTCCCGGTGTCCGACTACCGCGTCGTCAGCATCGGCATTCACCCCGCCATCGCCCAATACAACGGGTTTTACACGCTCGATACGTACAACAACTTTTATCCGCTGTCATACAAATACGAGTTCCGCAAAATCATTGAACGTGAACTGGAAAAAAGCAAAACGATCCGCACATATTTTGACGAATGGGGCGGGCGCTGCTATATTTTTACAGCAGAACTTGGAAAACGGTATATGTTTACAAAACAGTCGAAAAAACGGCTGAAGAACTTGCAGCTGAATACAGAACAGTTGAAAAAAATGGGCGGCCGCTATATTTTCTCGGCGGTTCCGATTGACAATGCGGCGGAAAATGGACTCGTGTTGGACCGTGTATTCACGTCCGATGAGTCGGCGTGGACGATTTATTTGTATAAGGTGAATTGAAAACAGCGGCTTCTCTTGAAAAGAGAAGCCGCTGTTTTACGAGCGCCTAGCTACGGGGCTGATCCAACCGCGCAAGTTGCCGGTCGTGCCACCTTGAGAGCAGCCATAGGGCAATCAGTGTCCCAATCAATGTGCATACCATATCCCATTGGGTGTCCCAAATATCGCCTTGTGTGCCCAAAAAGTCTTTCGATGCCTTTCCTCCTTTGGAGATGATGGAGACGAGCCATTCGATGATTTCGTACAGGGCGGCGATGGCGAGCGACATGCTTGTGACGATCGTGAAAAGCCAAGGGCCGCGCGACAGCGGCGTTTTCCGCAGCGCAATCTCCCTTAGGACGATGGCGAACGTCCCTTTGAGGAAATGGCCAAACCGGTCGTAATGGTTGCGTTCGAAATGGAACGCATCTTTGATCCAGTTAAAAATTTGATCCAGTTAAAAAAAGGAACTTTGGAGTAAATATAATGGCCGCCGATCAACATGAGGACCGCCAGCATGGCGATGATGACATACGACATCGTTGTCAGCCGGAAGCGTTGATACAGGGCCATCACGATCACAAGCCCCACAAGCGCTGGGGCGACCTCAAGCGCCCACACCGCATAGCTGGTTGGACGAATGGCCGACCAAACGAACACAGCAGCGACGATCAGCAACAACAGCCCATGAATGCGGGTTTGCCTTGCTTGTTCCACCTTTTTTTCTCCTTGGAACAGCGAGATTCGTCTATGATCATTATTCGGAAAAACGCGGATTTTATGCGCTTGATGAAAACGTCGGAGTTTCAGCGGGCTATAAGAACCAGAGAGGAAGGGGCCGTGAAGATGCGGCGCGAAGTAACAGGCAAGGTGGGGGGATACCTCGGGTAGGGAAACATTCCTAATTTTCAACGAGGACGCGAATGTATATTCGCATTTGTTTGATTTGATGGTATAATGAAACATGCACAGCCATATGCAGGGTGGGCAGTGGCCACTCCCTGAACGAAAGGGGGTGGTGCTGATGATGTCGATTGCCGACGCGCTGACGCTTATGATTGCGTTTGCGTCACTCATCGTCGCGGTGATCGCCGTATCCAAAGACAAAAAGTAACCCACCCTGCTAGGCCGAGGCGAGGGTAGGTTACGATGCCCGAGGCTTGGGCCACTGCGCTTCTTGCAGCGGCTGTGTATGGACAGGGCATTGGTGGCCGCCAATGCCCTGCTTTATTGTACGTTCCTTCTTCTTTATTATACGCGTATAAAGAAGGGGATGACAAGAACTTTAGAGAAAGGGACAGTGAAGATCGAAAAAAATGAAAAAGAGGGTTGACTCTTTCATTTTTTTATAGTAAATTTTACATTGTCGTTCCGATTCTGAAGGAACTGAAATATAAAGATACAAAAAAACTTGACAAACTTTTGGATTGCTTTATAATAGAAATCGTCGCCATTGCCTAGTGGTGATAGCGGAGGGGAAACACCCGTTCCCATCCCGAACACGGAAGTTAAGCCCTCCAGCGCCGATGGTAGTTGGGGCCAGCGCCCCTGCAAGAGTAGGTCGCTGCTAGGCAAACAACGTGGAGTATTAGCTCAGCGGGAGAGCACCACGTTGACAGCGTGGGGGTCACTGGTTCGATCCCAGTATACTCCACCATCATGGGGCGTTAGTTCAGGGGGAGAACGCTTCGCTGGCAGCGAAGAGGTCAGGGGTTCAAATCCCCTACGCTCCATTGTATGCGGTCGTGGCGGAATGGCAGACGCGCTAGGTTGAGGGCCTAGTGGGGGCAACCCCGTGGAGGTTCAAGTCCTCTCGACCGCATCGCTCCAAACAGCTATGGAGGAGTACCCAAGTCTGGCTGAAGGGGTCGGTTTCGAAAACCGATAGGGGTGTCACAGCCCGCGGGGGTTCGAATCCCTCCTCCTCCGCCATAAATATTGACTTAGCTCAATTGGTAGAGACGAGCACCTGCTTCGTCGAGTCGGCTTCGAGTTGCCTCGACGCATCCTGCTTCCTCGAAACAGCTTGTAGAGGAAGAGGCACAGAGCACAACAATGAGCCACCTTCTTGCATTTATTTTATGCCGACTTAGCTCAATTGGTAGAGACGAGCATCTGCATCGTCGAATTTGCTTCGAGTTGTCCCGACGCACCCAGCTTCTTCGAATTGGCTGGTAGAGAAAGGGACACAACAAATGAACAATGAGCCACGATTTATATCATAATTATGCCGACTTAGCTCAATTGGTAGAGCAACTGAATCGTAATCAGTAGGTTGCGGGTTCGAGTCCTGCAGTCGGCATCACGATTACGGAGGGGTAGCGAAGTGGCTAAACGCGGCGGACTGTAAATCCGCTCCCTTTGGGTTCGGCGGTTCGAATCCGTCCCCCTCCATTTTTATTTCTTATAAGCGGGCCTATAGCTCAGCTGGTTAGAGCGCACGCCTGATAAGCGTGAGGTCGGTGGTTCAAGTCCACTTAGGCCCATCACTTATGATGGACGACAAGAATGATTCTTGTCGTCTTTTTTGCGTTGTCGCTAAAGGCATAATGTGCTCTACCATCTCCATGGAGAATCCTCTGACTTTTACATGTCAACGAAAGGGTGCCCCCGTTCAGACACCCTCCCTTGGTTTTTACTTGAAAGTGGTTTTAGCAGAGAAACTTCCGCTTCAAACAAAACTAGAAGCCGTTCACGGAACGATAGTCCGTTTGCCTAATGGACGTACTTCCCATAATCAGGGGTAGCGATACGGTCAAAATCACGGGCGAGTTTTGTCAACCCTTCACGCAGCTCTTTGCCGGCGACAGGAGCACCGTGTCCGGTGATGGCGACTGACGGAAAGAGTGCGGCTAACTTGCGCACCGACTCGCGGGCGGCGCGCCAATCGATGGTATAATAGCGCGGCGGGCCGCTGATTTCGATTTGTTGGGTCAACACTTTATACAGTGAATCTTGGCGGACGGTGACGAACGCGTCGCCGGCGATTAAAGCGGCGTCGCGCGGCCGAAATAACGAAATGTGGCCTGGCGTGTGCCCCGGTGTGTGGATCCAGCGAAATTCCGGCAAGTGCGGAACGGTGCCGTCCGCAGGGAGCGGCTGGACGCGGTTGCCTAATTGAATCGGCTCGTTCGGAAAAAACGGCGAGATTTTGGCGATGAAGCCGCCCTCGACGGAAGCGTCAGGTTCAGGATAGCTCGCCTTTCCAGTCAAATACGGCAGTTCAGCCGGATGGGCATACACCGGGACATTCCAATGCTTGACAAGCTCAACAATCGCTCCAACGTGGTCAAAATGGCCGTGGGTTAAAACAATGGCTTGCGGGCGGCTGCCGCTGCCAAAGCGGTCTTCCACGACTGAAACAATGTCATCGGCTGATCCCGGCATGCCAGCGTCGACCAATACAAACGCGCGGTCGTCCGGGCGGCCGACAAGACAAATGTTCACGATTTGGATCGTATGGCAGTACAAATCGGGCAGCACGCTGACGCCGACACCGCTTGCCACAGACGTCGCGGGAATAAAATGATAGTCTTCTCCGTAATGCAATGGTTCGTCGGCCATCAAACCCCTCCTTTGAATCGTTGTCCAACGATAGCATGCCGCATCGACCTGTCTCCTATACAAAAGAGCTGCCGTCTAGCTCGACATGGATCGCCAAAGAATGGTACAATAAGGAAAACACAATGGCACAAGGAGGCTACAAACGAATGAGCATTTTGAAAAAAGGATTGGCGTTCGGGCTTGGGCTTGCGATCGCCAGCAAAGAACAAGTGGAAAAAATCATTGACGAGTTAGTCAAAAAAGGGGAATTGTCGCTTGACGAATCGAAGGAAGTGATCGATCAATGGAAACAGCAGACCGAAGCGCGGAAAACGGAAGTGCAGCGGCTTGTACGCGAGCAAATCAAGCAGGTGATCGATAAACTCGACTTGGCGACGAAAGAAGACGTGCGGCAGCTCGAGGAGCGAATCCGCCGTCTTGAAGAAAAGGAACAAAGCGGGCAGTAAACCGATGCGGCCTGTCCGCTCGCTTTTTGCCGCCTTAGGAGAGATGTCTCGATGATCGGAAAACGGATGCGCCATATCGGAAGGTATCACGAAATCGCCGCCTCCTTGCTTCGGCACGGATTCGGGATGATCGTCGATGAGCTCGGCTTTTCGTCGTTTCTTTCGTTGCCGCCGCGATGGAAAGCGGAGCAAGGGAAAAAGGAAGGAAAAACGGTTGGGGAGCGGCTCCGCCTTGTGCTTGAGGAGCTCGGCCCGACGTTCGTGAAGCTCGGGCAAATTGCCAGCACACGGCCGGATTTGATTCCCGCTCCGATCATCAGTGAGCTCGAAAAGCTGCAAGACCAAGTTCCGCCGTTTCCGTTTGCCGATGTCCGCCGGATTGTCGAAGCGGAGTTTGGAAGTTCGCTGGAAACACTCTTTCGTTCATTTGAGGAAATGCCGCTCGCTGCCGCTTCGCTTGGACAAGTGCACCGGGCGGTTCTTCCTTCCGGACAGGCCGTGGCGGTGAAAGTGCAGCGCCCGCACATCGCTGCGCGGGTGGAGACGGATCTGGAAATTTTGCAAGATTTGGCCGTGCTGGCGGAACGCCGTCTCGATTGGGCGGCAACCTACCAATTGTCTGAGATTGTCGATGAACTGGCGCGTTCATTACGGCAGGAGCTGGATTATACAGTCGAGGCGCGCCATGCGGAACGGTTTGCACGGCAGTTTGCCGGCGATTCGTCGGTGTATGTCCCGAAGGTGTTTTGGGATTATACGACGAAAACAGTGCTCACGATGGAATATGTCGAAGGGATCAAACTCGGGGAGATCGAGCGGTTGAAAGCGAACGGCCACTCCTTAAAAACGATCGCCGAGCGTTTGGCTGAAGCAACCTTTCAACAAATGTTTGAGCATGGATTTTTTCATGGCGACCCTCATCCTGGCAATGTATTTGTTCTTGACGATGGAACGCTTTCCTTCATTGACTTTGGCTTGATGGGCCGCCTTCGACCTCATGTCAAACATCATCTTTCTTCACTCATCATCGCCTTAATGCGGCAAAACACGGATGGGGTGTTGGGTGCGATTTACGGTTTAGGAATTGTTCCTGACGGAGTCGATGAAGGAAAATTGCGCGATGATATTGACGAGTTGCGGGAGAAATACTACCGCGTCCCGCTCGGTGAGATCAGTCTTGGGGAAGCCGTCGAGGATTTGCTTTCGGTGGCATTTCGCCATGGCATTCGCATCCCAAGCGATTTGACGCTGTTAGGGAAAGCGCTGTTGACGGTCGAAGGGGTCGTGGAGACGCTTGATCCGCAGTTTCGCATCATGGATGTGGCCGAACCGTTTGGGAGAAAGCTGATGAAAGAGCGTCTTCGGCCTGACCGTGTAGCGGAAACGGCGTGGAAACGGATTTTCGACTACGGTGAATGGCTGCTTCGCTTGCCGGACAGCGTAAAGGAATGGACGAAAATGATGCGGCATGGCAAGCTTCGGCTGGAAATCACGGCGCCTGATTTGGAAACGCTGCTAAAGAAGCTCGATCAGATTACGAACCGGCTGTCGTTTAGCATCGTTCTTCTTTCGCTGAGCATCGTCCTTGCCGGGCTGATGATCGCTTCCTCGCTCGGGCGGCCATCGACGCTGCTGTGGAAGATTCCTGCTGTTGAAATCGGATTAGGCGCGTCCGCTTTTCTGTTCGGTTGGCTGCTTTACTCGATTTTTCGTTCGGGAAAATTTTAGCGTTTGTTGCGCAATGATTTCTTTTTTCGGAGATTCTTGAAAGTTTGATGCAGTCCGATCCATGAAAGGGGCTGACCCAAAAGGCGATCTCTCCTCAAGAAAGACACAATATATAGTGTGACAGAGAAGCGGCTGGTGCTTATATATAGCGATGAGAGAGGGTGTCCCAGTCCTTTTGGGACACCCCCTTTTTTCATCAATAATAATAAATTTGCACGAAGCACATTTGTTAAGCCATGCTAGACAGCTTGATGGGGTGGAAAGCCGGTGAGGGCGCCGGAATAAATTCCACACTTTGGATTATACTAACAGTGCTGTCTGAGACAGCGTTTAGGGAGTGGGAAATGGGTTAGGGAGGATCGATGATGACGTTTTCTCTTCCTGTTGTTTGGACGGTGGAACTGGCAGCGGTCATGTTGAGTATAGCGGGAAGTTTTTGGATCGCCAAACGGCATATACGGAGATATGCGGTTTTGTATGCATTCAGTGCGGTGACAGGCATCGTTCTTTGCCTTGCGTTTGTCTATGCAGGCTTTTACTCCTTCCCTGTTAAGCTCGTTCCTTATACACCGATTCCGCTCGTTGAAATGGCAACCGTCATTCCGTTTTTCGTTTTGTTTGGAGTCAAGTACAGTCCGGAAAGCTGGGCATGGAAGTTGCCGTTTTACTTTGCGATGGTGCAGTTGATTATGTTGTTCGAGTTGGTTGCTCTTGTATCGCCGCTCCCTCTGATTGATTATAAGGAACAGTGGGATGTGTGGGATTCATACACCGCCTGGTGGCTGTATTTGCTTTTCTTTGAGTGGATGGGCGGAAAAATCGTCCCCCAAAAAGCGCGCTCTCCGCTTGCGGCTTCCTCTTTCCGCTACGGCCGGTGGGGATGGATGATCGTCCATGCGATTGCCATGACTACCGTTTTTTTAGCTGGGGTGTACGCCGGGTGGAACATAAAATAACTGGCAGCAGGCCATCCATGTTCGGACAGCCAGCAAACAGAATGTCTGGATGCGGACGAGAAAGCGGATCGATGCGTAGGCGATGAATATGATGTTCAAGTTTGCGTCTGTTGTGGCCGGCCTAGGGTGTGTGGGCGCTGTGCAAAAAAGATCGATGATTTTTTCCTTTTTCTATTGGCTGGGCAGGATTTTGATCTGGCTGGAGCGAAACTATATAGATGCAACGAAATCGTTTCACATATCCTTGACGGAAAAGTGGCTCATCCATTTTTGACTGTCGAAGGCAAGCCATAGGCTTGCCTCCGTCACGCTAAGGCGTGACGGAAGACCGAACAACGACTCGCTTAAAGACCCATTCATGGGTCTTTAAGCGGTGTTGTTCGGTCACTCGACAGTCGGATGAAATGATCGGTAAAAACGAAAAATGTTAAAGCTTTAAATTGCATCTATATAGTACAGCAAAAAGGAGAATAAAGGAGGGAGAGACCTCGATGTCCATTGTCAACCCAAGCCGGGAAGAAATCGGTGAAATTTTGCGCAAGGCGAAACGGATTGCCGTCGTTGGGTTGTCCAACAATCCGGAGCGCGAGTCGTATATGGTGGCGAAAGCGATGAAAGACGCTGGATACGAAATCATTCCGGTCAATCCGATGATCGATGAGTGGGAAGGCATTCCGGCGGTTGATCAACTAACCGATATCGAAGGCCATGTCGACATCGTCGATGTGTTCCGCCGCTCTGAGCATTTGCCCGAGCTGGCCCGCGAGTTTGTGCAAATCGATGCCGACGTGTTTTGGGCGCAGCTTGGCGTCGTCAATGAGGAGGCGTATCGCTTTTTGAAAGAAAAAGGCTACACGGTCATTATGGACCGCTGCATTAAAGTGGAACATGCGCTCACCAAGCGTGCTTAATCTTAATCCATGAAACGGCCATCTTGTTCGAGATGGTCCTTTCGTTTTTTTGTCGCACTTGTCCGAATTTGTCGGGGGATGTCAAAAGGCAATGGACAGTCGGGAAGTTTGTGGTACAATAGAAACAGGTGTTCTTGTTTTTGTAGGAAGGGGTGGCCTTGTGGCAAAGCATGCGACATACGAATATAACGAAGATGCCATTCAAGTGTTGGAAGGGCTCGAGGCAGTCAGGAAGCGGCCGGGGATGTACATTGGCAGCACCGACAGCCGCGGCTTGCATCATCTTGTCTATGAAATTGTTGACAATTCGGTCGATGAGGCGTTGGCTGGATACGGAAACTACATTTTCGTGCAAATACATAAAGACAACAGCATCACGGTTTTGGATGAGGGGCGCGGCATGCCGGTCGGGATGCATAAGCTCGGCAAGCCGACGCCGGAAGTCATTTTGACCGTGCTTCATGCCGGCGGCAAATTCGGCCAAGGCGGCTATAAAACGAGCGGCGGCCTGCACGGAGTCGGGGCGTCGGTTGTCAACGCCTTATCAGAATGGCTGGTCGTCACGATTCATCGCGACGGCTTCATTTACCGGCAGCGGTTTGAGCATGGAGGCAAACCGGTGACGACGCTAGAGAAAATCGGCACAACGAACAAAACCGGAACCATCATTCAATTTAAGCCGGACCCAACGATTTTCAGCACGACAGTCTTCGATTATGAAACATTGAGTGAACGGCTGCGCGAATCGGCGTTTTTGTTAAAAGGGCTGAAAATCGAACTCGTTGACGAACGGACCGGCATGCGCGAGGTGTTCCACTACGAAAACGGAATTGAAGCGTTTGTCGCCTATTTGAATGAGGAGAAAGATGTGCTCCACCCGGTCGTTTATTTTGCTGGCGAGCAAAACGGCATTGAAGTCGAGTTTGCGTTCCAGTTTCATGACGGTTATTCGGAAAACGTGCTGTCGTTTGTCAACAACGTGCGCACAAAAGACGGCGGCACGCATGAGGCGGGTGCGAAAACGGCGATGACGCGCGTTTTTAACGAATACGCCCGCCGTGTCGGTTTGCTCAAGGAAAAAGATAAAAATTTGGAAGGAACCGATATTCGCGAAGGGTTGTCCGCGGTCGTTTCGGTGCGCATCCCAGAGCACTTGCTGCAGTTTGAAGGGCAGACGAAAGGAAAGCTCGGAACGAGCGAAGCGCGTTCGGCCGTCGATGCGGTGGTGTCCGAGCAGCTCATGTACTTTCTGCAAGAAAACCCGGACGTAAGCGCGATGCTCATTAAGAAAGCGATCCGGGCCTATCAGGCGCGTGAAGCGGCCCGCAAAGCGCGCGAAGAGGCGAGAAGCGGCAAAAAGCGGAAAGGGAAAGAGGCGCTCTTAAGCGGCAAGCTGACGCCGGCGCAAGGGCGCAATCCGCAAAAAAATGAGCTCTATCTCGTTGAAGGCGATTCGGCGGGCGGTTCGGCGAAACAAGGGCGCGACCGTCGATTCCAGGCGGTGCTTCCGCTGCGCGGAAAAGTCATCAACACGGAAAAGGCGAAACTTGGCGATATTTTGAAAAACGAGGAAATCAATACGATCATCCACGCCATCGGCGGCGGCGTCGGGGCTGACTTTTCGCTCGATGATGTCAACTACGACAAAGTGATCATTATGACCGATGCCGACACGGACGGCGCCCATATTCAAGTGCTGCTTTTGACGTTTTTTTACCGCTACATGCGTCCGCTGATTGAAGCGGGAAAAGTGTACATCGCCTTGCCGCCGCTTTACAAAATCAGCAAAAAAAGCGGCAAAAACGAAATCGTCGAATATGCGTGGACGGACGAGCAGCTGAAAGAAATTACGAAAAAAATGGGCCGCGGCTATACGATTCAGCGCTATAAAGGGCTCGGCGAAATGAACGCCGATCAATTATGGGAAACGACGATGAACCCACAGACGCGTACGCTCATCCGCGTGCGCATTGAAGATGCGGCCCGCGCCGAACGGAGGGTGACGACGCTCATGGGCGACAAAGTCGAGCCGCGCCGCAAATGGATCGAAACGCACGTCGCCTTCGGGCTCGAAGAGGAACCGGGATGGATCGGCTGATGGCGGCGTGAAAAGGCGCCGCCTTTTTGGTGCTGATGTGTTAGGAAAGGAGAATGACGATGGCAGAACGATTGCTGGAAATGCCGTTAGAGGACGTGCTTGGCGACCGCTTTGGCCGCTACAGCAAATACATCATCCAAGACCGGGCGCTGCCCGATGCGCGCGACGGGCTGAAGCCCGTGCAGCGCCGCATTTTGTATGCGATGTACATGGATGGCAACACGGCTGATAAACCGTTTCGCAAGGCGGCGAAAACGGTTGGAAACGTGATCGGCAACTTTCATCCGCACGGCGACTCATCGGTGTATGAAGCGATGGTGCGGATGAGCCAAGAGTGGAAGCTGCGCAACGTGCTGGTGGAGATGCACGGCAACAACGGCAGCATCGACGGCGACCCGCCGGCGGCGATGCGCTACACGGAAGCGCGCCTGTCGGCGATTGCCGCCGAGTTGCTTCGCGATATTGACAAAGAAACGGTTCCGTTTGTGCCGAACTTTGACGATACGACCGATGAGCCGACCGTCTTGCCGGCGATGTTTCCGAATTTGTTGGTGAACGGCTCGACCGGGATTTCGGCCGGCTATGCGACCGATATTCCGCCGCATGCGCTTGGCGAGGTGATCGACGCCGTCTTGATGCGGATCGACCGGCCGGATTGCACTGTTGACGAGCTGATGACGGTTCTTCCTGGCCCCGATTTTCCGACCGGCGGCATCATCCAAGGGAAAGACGGCATCCGCAAGGCGTATGAGACCGGCCGCGGGAAAATCATCATCCGCGCCAAAGCCGCCATCGAGCAGGGAAAAGGCGGGAAAAAGCACATTGTCATCACGGAACTGCCGTATGAAGTGAACAAAGCGAATTTAGTGAAAAAAATTGACGAGCTTCGCCTCGACAAAAAGCTCGACGGCATCGCCGATGTGCGCGATGAAACGGACCGGAACGGGCTGTCGATCGTCATCGAATTGAAAAAAGACGCCGATGCGGAAGCGATTCTCAACTACTTGTACAAAAATACGGATTTGCAAGTGCCGTACAGCTTCAACATGGTGGCGATCCATGAGCGCCGGCCGAAGCTGATGAGTTTGCCGGAGCTGTTGGATGCCTACATCGCCCACCGGAAAGAGGTCGTCACCAACCGCTCGCATTTTGAGCTGAAAAAAGCGAATGAGCGGAAGCACATCGTCGACGGCTTGATTCGGGCGCTTTCCATTTTGGATGAGGTGATTGCGACGATTCGGGCGTCGAGTGACAAGCGCGACGCCAAAGAACGGCTGATGGCTCATTACGGATTCACCGAAGCGCAGGCCGAGGCGATCGTGACGCTCCAGCTGTATCGGTTGACGAACACCGACATCACGGCGCTGCGTCAAGAAGCGGAAGAACTGGATCAAGCGATTGCGGAACTTACGGGGATTCTCGCAGATGAAAAGAAGCTGCTTGGCGTCATCAAAAAAGAGCTGAAGGCGATGAAAAAGCAATATGCCGATGAGCGGCGGACGGTGATTGAAGAGGAGATTGAAGAGCTGAAAGTGAAGGTGGAGGCGCTCATTCCGGCGGAAGACGTGATCGTCACCGTGACAAAAGAAGGATATGTGAAGAGGACGAGCTATCGTTCATACAGCGCCTCAAACGGTCAAGACATGGGCATGAAGGAAACGGATCGGCTGCTCGCCCAGCTCGAGATGAATACGACCGATGTGCTCTTGCTTTTCACCCGCCGCGGTTATTATTTATACTGCCCGGTGCATACGCTCCCTGATATCCGTTGGAAAGAGGTCGGCCAGCACATTTCCCATCTCATTCCGCTTGAACGCGACGATGAACTCGTCGCCGCTGTTCCAGTCTCTTCCTTTGACGCCGGGGAGCAGCTCATCTTTGTGACGAAACAAGGGCTCGTAAAGCGAACGGAGCTCGCTCAATACCAAGTGCAGCGCTACACCCGCCCGCTTGTGGCCGTCAATGTGAAAGAGGATGATGACGTCATCGCCGTCTACGCGACGGATGGATGCGGCCATCTTTGGCTTGCGACGCATGATGGACATGCGCTCTTGTTTGCCGAGGAGGAGATCAGCCTTGTTGGCGTGCGCGCGGCTGGCGTGAAAGGGATTCAATTGAAGGAAGGGGACTTTGTCGCCGCTGCGTGCCCCGTTCGCCTAGAAAAGGGGGGCTCGTTCGTCGTCGTGACGCAGCGCGGAGCGGTGAAAAAAGTGGCGATGAGCGAGTTTGAGCCGTCCTCACGAGCGAAGCGCGGCGTTGTGATCGTACGTGAAGTGAAATCCAACCCGCACCGAGTTGTCGGCGCCGTCTTTGTCAGCAACGATGAGGAAATGGTCGGATTGCGGACGGAAAAAGGGGTGGTCGAGACGATCGAAGCCGCTTCCCTTCGTCTCTCCGACCGCTACAGCACGGGTTCGTTTGTCGTTGACACTGACGAAGCCGGGATGGTGGTGGATGTCTGGAAAGAACCGACGAAGCTGCTTGGAAAAGGGGAGGAAGGATGAGGTTTAAGCGTCAAGAACCGTTCCGGTATCAGTTTGGCCGGCCGCTCCCGGCTGAACTGCGCACAGCCGATGGTGAGCGCAGCGTCTACATTCACGATCTAAGTCCGCACGGGATGAAAATCGAAACGGAAGGCCGCCTTCCCTTTTCAACAGGGGGAACGCTGGTTGACATCTCGTTTTGGCTAAACGCTGCCCCCTTTACGCTGCGGGGGCAGCTTGTCTGGGAAAGACCGTTTGTCCACGCCTACTATTATGGCGTCCGCCTCCATGTCACCAAACAAGAAGAAGCGCACTTGATCGAAGCCATCAAACGACATGCGGCCGAGAGCCGCCGAATATGACGCAAAAAGGGGCCCGCGTTTTGGCGGGGCCCTTTTTTGATTTTTGACGGAGGTATGGCGCATCCAAAACGGGTGCCCTTGTCACATTGATGCCAAAATTGTCTTCACCAAAACTTCCACCATTTATTTGCCCGTGTTCGAGCAGCGCTGGTGCTGGCAGCGGTTTGCCGAAACGACAACACGAGCTCGCGAAACGCTTTTTCCCGTTCTAAAATGCGCAGTTCGAGCTGTTTTCGCTCCTCTTCCTGTCTTACTTTTTCCTCTTGACAGAACGCGACGACCGTTTCCAAATGTTCATGCAGCTGTTCCGTTTTTTGCTGCCATGCGTCCTCGTAATCGCGGAGTGAACGGCGCACCGTTTCGGCAGCTGCCGTCGTTTGCTCCTCGATGTAGTCAAGGCGGCCTTTCACCTCATCCATCGCTTGCCGGACCGTGGCTGTCGTTTCCTGTTTCAAGGCGTCGACGATATCGTCTTTTAAGCGGGCCGCCAACTGCTCGGCTATGTATGGCATCCCTTGATGCAGCAGGCGGGGCACATCGATGATTTCCCCTTCCATGACGGCTGTTTCCACTTGAGCGGCTGTCTCGTTGGCTCGCTCTGCCGGTTGTCCGTCCATTTGCCTGATCATTTCAGCCACTTCACGCGGATGGCGGCCGTCCTCAAGCCAAGTGCGGATATGGCGAAACCGGTCGATCAGCTCGTCGGTGTACATGCGTGCCCCCTCGGTTGTGCGTGGGACGGCAATCGATCCGGCGAACTGCTTTTCCCATTGTTTCAAATCGCGGGCGGTGACCCCGATTTTTTTCGCTGCTTCGCGGAGTGTATAGGTTTTCATCGCATTTCCTCATCCTTTCTCGTCTTTTGGCATTGATTTGCATTATGTTTTATTTTCCTACTCGGTCGTTGATTTTCCTGCCGCTTGACAAAACATAACAAAAGAAGTGGAAGTTAGCAAAAAAACAACAACTATTGTCGAAAAATGAAGAAGGTCATCGAAAGATGTTGACAAACTTGTATATACAAGATAAAATGAATTCAGGTTGTATATACAAGTTTGTTTGCAACCGGTTGCTGAAAGCGATTTAACGCTATAGCGGTCGTTGTTAAGGAAAGAAAAGGGAGGCGTTCATCATGGGGGCATACCAACAAGCAGCCGCGCAAATCGTTGAAGCCATCGGCGGCAAAGAAAACATCGTCGCCGCCACGCATTGTGTGACGCGGCTTCGGTTTGCGCTCAAAGAGGAAGGAAAAGTCAATAAGGAAGCGCTTGAGCGCATCGATGTCGTCAAAGGGTCGTTTTCGGCAAACGGCCAGTTTCAAGTCGTCATCGGCCAAGGGCTTGTCGATAAAGTGTATGACGACCTCATCGAGCTGACGGGCATCGGCCGGGCGACAAAGCAGGAGATTAAAGACGCTGCGGAAGCGAAGCTCAATCCGCTGCAACGCGCGATTAAGACGCTGGCTGATATTTTCATTCCCATCTTGCCGGCAATCGTGACGGCTGGTTTGTTAATGGGGATTAACAACGTCTTGACAGGCCCAGGCATTTTTTACGAAGGGAAATCGTTTGTCGAGGTGCACAAAGAATGGGCCGATTTGGCGAACATGATCAACTTGATCGCCAATACGGCGTTCGTCTTCCTGCCCGGTTTGATCGGCTGGTCGGCGGTGACGAAATTCGGCGGCAGCCCGCTCTTAGGGATTGTCCTTGGTTTGATGCTCGTCCACCCAGATTTGCTCAACGCTTGGGGCTGGGGAGCGGCGAAAGAAAAAGGAGAGATTCCGGTTTGGAACTTGTTCGGCTTTGAAGTGCAAAAAGTCGGCTACCAAGGACAAGTGCTGCCGGTGCTGGTGGCTTCCTACGTGCTGGCGAAGCTGGAGCTGTTTTTGCGCAAGCGCATTCCGGATGCGTTTCAGCTGTTGCTTGTCGCGCCGCTTGCGTTGCTCATTACGGGCTTTTTGGCGTTCATCGCCATTGGGCCGATCACATTTGCGATCGGCAATGCCATTACCCACTTGTTTGTCACGATTTTTGACACGGTTCCGGCTCTTGGAGGATTGTTGTATGGAGCGTTGTATGCGCCGCTTGTCGTCACCGGGATGCACCATACGTTCTTGCCGGTTGACTTGCAGCTGATTGCCAATACCGGTGGCACGTTCCTTTGGCCGATTTTGGTCATGTCAAACATCGCCCAAGGTTCGGCAGCGTTGGCGATGATGTTTGTCGCGAAGGAGGAAAAGCTGCGCGGTTTGTCGTTTACGTCGGCTGTTTCCGCGTATTTAGGCATCACGGAACCGGCGATGTTCGGGGTCAACTTGCGCTTTCGCTTCCCGTTTATCGCAGCGATGACAGGGGCGGCAATCGCCGGCATGTTTATTACGCTCAATAAAGTCATCGCTCCGTCGATCGGTGTCGGCGGCCTGCCGGGTTTCTTGTCGATCGTGCCGCAAAAGTGGACGCCGTTCTTTATCGGCATGGCGATCGCGATTGCGGTGCCGTTTGCGCTGACGTTTGTCTTTGGGAAAGTGCGTAAAGCCGCCCGCTCATGATTGCCGTGTGTGGAAGCAAGAGAACGATGTGCGAAATCATTTATTTCCCGCCCGTACCATTGGCCGCCGATGCCAATGGTATGTTTTTTATCCCGACGAACGAGGTGAAGAGAGATGTCAACAACCCCTTGGTGGAAAAAAGCAGTCGTTTATCAAATTTATCCGAAAAGCTTCTACGATACGAATGGAGACGGCATTGGCGATTTGCCGGGCGTGATCGAGAAGCTCGATTATTTACAAAAATTGGGTGTCGATGTCATTTGGCTGACGCCGATCTACGCGTCGCCGCAGCGCGACAACGGTTATGACATCAGCGATTATTTCCGCATCCATCACGAATACGGAACGATGGACGATTTTGACCGTCTGCTTCACGAAGCACATGCGCGCGGCATGAAGCTGGTGATGGACATGGTCGTCAACCATACCTCAACCGACCATGAATGGTTTCAGCAGGCGCGCTCCTCGAAAACGAACCCATACCGCTCGTTTTACATTTGGCGCGACCCGAAGCCGGACGGCGGAGCGCCGAACAACTGGCAATCGAAATTCGGCGGCTCGGCGTGGGAATACGACGAACAAACCGGCCAATATTACTTGCATTTGTTCGATGTGACACAAGCGGACTTGAACTGGGAAAACGAAGAGCTGCGCCGCCGCATTTATGACATGATGCATTTTTGGCTCAAAAAAGGAGTGGACGGCTTTCGGCTTGACGTCATCAACTTGTTGTCAAAAGACCAGCGCTTCCCGGATGATGACGGTTCGGTGCCGCCGGGGGACGGGCGCCGCTTTTATACGGACGGACCGCGCATTCATGAGTTTTTGCAAGAGATGAACCGCGAAGTGTTTTCGAAATATGACGTCATGACGGTCGGGGAAATGTCGTCGACGACGATCGATCATTGCATCCGCTACACGAACCCGGAAAACCACGAGCTCAATATGACGTTTAACTTTCACCACTTGAAGGTCGATTACCCGAACGGAGAAAAATGGGCAGTCGCCCCATTTGATTTCCTTGCCTTAAAACGCATTTTGTCCGAATGGCAAGTCCGGATGTATGAAGGCGGCGGCTGGAATGCGCTCTTTTGGTGCAACCACGATCAGCCGCGCATCGTGTCGCGCTATGGCGATGACGGGACGTATTGGAAAGAGTCAGCGAAAATGCTGGCGACGACGATCCATTTGATGCAAGGGACGCCCTATATTTACCAAGGCGAAGAAATCGGCATGACCGATCCGAAATTCACCGATATTCGCGACTACCGCGACGTTGAGTCGCTCAACATGTACCGGATTTTGCGAGAACAAGGCAAAAGCGAGCAAGAAGTGATGGAAATTTTGCAGCGAAAATCGCGCGACAACTCACGCACGCCGATGCAATGGGACGACAGCCCGCATGCTGGTTTCACGTCCGGGACGCCGTGGATTCGCGTCGCCGACAACTACCGACGCATTAACGTGAAACAGGCGCTCGCCGACCGCGACTCGATTTTCTACCACTATAAGCGGCTCATTGAGCTGCGCAAACAGTATGATCTCATTACGACCGGGCGCTATGAGCTGCTGCTTGCGGACGATCCGCATATTTTCGCCTATATGCGTCATGGCGATGGAGAAAAGCTGCTTGTTGTCAACAATTTTTATCCAATCGAAACGACGTTCACGCTGCCGAAAGAAGCAGGAGCCGATGGCTATACGGGAGAACTGCTGCTTGCCAATTATTCGGACGCGCCGGCCGATTTTCGCCGCATGCAGCTGCGCCCATACGAATCGGTTGTTTATCTTTTGCGCCGGCCGTGATACAATACAAGCGGTGATTCTTATGCATGAAAACAAATATTTAACCATTTACCATGACCTCATTTCCCGCATCCGCCGCGGAGAATGGAAGGCGTACGACAAGCTGCCATCGGAACACGAGCTGGCCGCCCGATATGAGACATCGCGCGAGACGATTCGCAAAGCGCTCCATTTGTTGTCCGAGCACGGCTATATCCAAAAAATGAAAGGAAAAGGATCTATCGTTCTTGACGTCGGCAAATATGACTTTCCCGTATCCGGATTGGTCAGCTTTAAAGAACTGGCGCAGACGATGAAGCAGCCGGTGCGGACGATCGTGCATGAACTGGCGATCATCAAGCCGGATCGCGAGCTCAGGCAGCATCTGCGCGCCTCAAGCAAAGACGAAGTGTGGAAAGTCGTGCGCGTCCGGGAAATCGGCGGAGAGCGGATTATTTTGGATAAAGACTTTTTTCTGAAAAAGCATGTGCCGCTATTGACCAAAGAGATTTGCGAAGACTCGATTTATGAATATTTGGAAACGAAGCTGTATTTGCCGATCAGCTTTGCGAAAAAAGAAATATCGGTCGACGAAGCGACGGACGAAGACCGGCGCTATTTGGATTTGCATGGCGCTGACCGCGTCGTTGTCGTCAAAAACTATGTGTATTTAAGCAATGCTGCATTGTTTCAATATACGGAATCGCGTCACCGGCTCGACAAGTTCCGATTTGTCGATTTTGCGCGCCGGAAATGACAACGCCTTCTGTGCCCCAGGTTGTTTGGGAGTCAGCCCGGGGCGGATGGAAGTGTGGGCCACGCTGCAAACTGCAGCGCGGCTTTTTTTGTTTGCGCGGGCAACATAAATTTTATAAATAAAACTATGTTCTAAATCTTCAATGAAAATCATAAAAAAACTGCATTATGGCTATCCTTCTTGGTAACAACATCATCGCAAAGGAGGCGCCGACGTGGAAGGAACATGGTGGTCGCTGTTGCCTTTTCTGCTCATCATTCCGTTGGCGGTATGGCTGAAAGAAATTTTGCCCGGCCTCGTGGCCGGATTGCTCGTCGGAGCGTTTTGCCTTGAGTGGTCGGCTGTCGGCGCGATTGAGCGCGCTGTTTCCGCTGTTCTTCACGCCCTGACCGATCCGGAGCATATGAAGGTGGCCGCGTTTTTGTATTTGTTCGGTTCGCTTGTCGGCATGATGCAAATTACCGGCGGGATCAAAGGGTTTGTCGAGAGACTCTCCGGCCGCATCCGCTCGAAGCGGGGGATTTTGTTGTTCGTTTGGCTGACGGTGCCGGTGACGTTTTTTATGCCGATGTTTCGCATTATGCTCCTTGGACCAGTGATGAAAGCGGTCCTTCGCCAGTTTCGCATCGACCGCCGCCGCATGGCGTACATGATCGACGTCTCGACCGAGCCGATCATCGTGCTTTTGCCAGCGGCGACAGCGTTCGTCGGCTTTATGACTTCTGTTGTCGCCGCGGCGCTTGAGCAAAACGACATTCACGAATCGCCGTATGACGTGTTTTTGCGCAGCCTGCCGTACAACTTGTTTGCGATTGTCGCTCTGGCCGTCGGGGTGTTGACGACGATGTTGAACATCCGGATCGGCAAACCGCGGGCGAAAAAAGGAGAAGGGGAAACGAATACACTGCACGGGCTCGGATTGCGCAAGGAGCTGGCGCTGATCAACGGGGAGCCGTTGCACTTGTTTGTCCCGCTGGCGCTGTTAATCGCGCTGACGTTTGCCTTTTTCGTGTACGACGGGAGGAAACGCGGGGCAGAGAATTGGTGGGAGGCGTTTTCCGCGGCCGATGCGACATGGGCGATGCTGTTGGCGCTGTTTGTGACCATCCTTTTGTCGATGATGTTTTATTTGTGGCGCCGACAATCGCTCTCAGAGTTGACGTACCACTTTTTTGCCGGAGGAAACGAGCTGATGGCGCCGATCGGCATGCTCGTTCTCGTATGGGCGGTCTCGGCGGTGGCGGGGGAACTCGGATTTGCGGAGTACGTGTCGTCGACGTTCGGCACATGGCTGCCGGGGGCATTCGTGCCAGCGGCCGTGTTTTTGGTCGGATCGTTTTTATCATACTTTATCGGTTCTTCATGGGGAACGTGGGGCATTTTGATGCCGCTTGGCGTCACGCTTTCCCATGCGACCGGGGCGCCGCTCGAGGTGACAGTCGGCGCCGTGTTTGCGAGCGGGACGTTTGGCGCCTTTGCTTCGCCGCTTGGCGATACGACGATTACAACGGCAGCCATTATGGATATGGACTTGATGAGCTATGCGAAATACAAATTGCGCATCTCTCTCCTTTGCGCCGGCGTGTCGCTTGCAGGATACGTTCTTTTGCCGCTTTGGGCCGGTTGACCGCAGACGCCCCGTCTGCCCTCGCCGGGCTTTTTTATCTACCCTGAAAATGTCAAAACTATATAGGTTCCAATTGTTCGTTACCATTTGCACTTCGATACATGCGGATGCAATCTAATGTGTCAGGCAATCGGCGAAGTGTAAACCAAAAATTCAACTTAATTGAAAGAGATTTTCCTCCTTTCGTGCAACGTACTGGATTCGCGACAATATTTCATGTCACAAACAATGTTCTAAATAATCAATAACCCAAAAAAACAATTGCATATCCCAATCAATCGGAGTATGATAAAAACAACATACTGACTAGTTGGTAGCTGCAAATCAAACTTGCTCCCGCCCCATGCTCACCCAAACGAATATTGTGGGCGAAAGGGGCAAAAAAAGGCAAGAAAGGAAGAGGGAGAAATGAAGACGCACATCATTACCGTCAACCCACGCTTTTGTGAAACTGATGCGCTCGGACATTTAAGCAACATTAGCTATTTTATTTATTTAGAAGAAGCGCGCACCCGCCTGTTTGATGAATTGCGTTACGGCGGGCGAACGGACGACTGGCATTTTATTTTAGCTTCCACCAAGTGCGATTTTATCAACCAAGGATTCTTCGGACGACGATTGCGCGTGGAAACCAATGTCTCCCGGATCGGCAATAAAAGCTTTCAATGCATTCATCGCATCATGGAAGAGGAAACAGGAAGACTGATCGCCATCGGAGAGGCAGCGGTCGTCCATTTTAATTTCCAAACCCAAACGAGCGAACCATTGCCCGATGACTTGCGGACCATGCTTGCCGAATACCTTGCGCCGTCCGTGGGGGAAACGATTTCGCCGTTATCGTGCAAAAAAAAGGAGTAAAAAAGGGAGTGGAATATCATCCGCCTGTACGGCGGATTTTTCATTTTCAACTTTCCCACGTTTTTTGGACCGAACCACCGAAGGCGACATACTTTGTAAATAGACGAAATGGCGGAAAGGGGGAATCAACATGGCCATTCACGCTGTGATCGGCAATGCGGTGTATACATGCCGCGGAGAGCTTGAGACGTATTTTCAGCCGTTTCGCGATGGAACGATCGGCCGCTTTCATCCGTTTTCTACGCCGTTTGGCAAACAGCGGCTTATTTACGCCGACTGGACGGCAAGCGGGCGGCTGTACCGGCCGATTGAAGAGAAGCTGACGCATGAGCTCGGTCCATTTGTCGGCAACACGCATACGGAATCGAATGTGACCGGAACGAAAACGACGCTTGCCTATCGCTATGCAAAAGAAATCATCAAACAGCACGTTCATGCCGGGAAAAACGACGTCTTGATCATGCAAGGCGCCGGGACCACAAGCGCCGTCAACAAGCTGCAGCGTCTGCTTGGCTTGCGCGTACCGGAACGGTGGAAGCGCCGCTTGTCCCTTCATGATGAGGAGCGGCCAGTCGTTTTTGTCACCCATATGGAGCACCATTCAAATTTATTGCCATGGGTGGAAACCATCGCGGAAGTCGTGGCGGTCCGGCCGACAGAGAACGGGGATGTCGATCTTGACCATTTGCGCGAGCTGCTGGAGCGCTACCGAGATCGGCCGCAAAAAATCGGTGCATTTACTGCTTGCTCGAACGTCACGGGGTTGGAAACCCCATATCATAAGCTGGCGAAAATCATGCACGAGCATGGCGGCCTTTGCTTTGTTGATTTTGCTGCTTCCGCTCCGTACGTCCGCATCGATATGCATCCGGACGACCCAATGGAGCAGCTTGATGCCATTTATTTCTCTCCCCATAAGTTTCTCGGGGGGCCGGGAAGCGCCGGCGTGCTCATCTTTGACAGCCGGCTTTATCATCAGCACGCTCCGGATCACCCCGGCGGCGGGACGGTGTACTGGACTGACCCGTGGGGGAACTATGAATACATCCAAGCCATTGAGGAACGCGAAGATGGCGGAACACCGCCGTTTTGGCAAACCATCAAGGCAGCGTTGGCCATCCAGCTGAAAGAGCAAATGAACGTAAAACAGATGCGCGCCCGCGAAAAGGAACTTGTTTCCCTTCTTTTGCCGGCGCTAAAAAGCACTCCCGGCGTCCGCGTGCTTGAAGGACATCGGGACGACCGTCTTGGCATCATCTCATTTGTCATAGATGGATTGCATTACAACCTTGTTGTCAAACTGCTGAATGATCGCTTCGGCATTCAAGCGCGCGGCGGCTGTTCCTGCGCCGGACCATACGGCCACTATTTGCTTGGCATCGACAAGGAACAATCCGCTGCGCTGCTTCAAGAAGTCAAAAACGGCAATCCTCTCGCCAAACCAGGATGGGTGCGTCTGTCGCTCCATCCTACGATGACGAACGAAGAAGTGTATGCGATCATCCGCGCCGTCCGTCAAATCGCCCGCTATGGCCGCCGCTGGCAGGAGGAATACGAGTACGATGCTGGGAAAAATGAGTTCGTCCACCGTGACGATGATCGGTACATTCGGCATTTCTTTCTCTTTTAAGCTTCCGAGAGCAAGGACGGTCATTTTCCCGTGCGTTTTTGTTTTCAGTCCTAGCCAGAACTCGGTACAATAAAGGCATCTTGACCAAAAGAAGGGGAGAACCAATGAACGAATTGTACCATTTGCTTGTGCGGACCGATCGGGAGCAACAATTGTACAACCAAGCGCGCCGCCTTGCGGAACGATTTGTCCAACGGGCAGCGCATGATGACGAACAGGCAACGTTTCCATTTGCCGATTTTGCCGATTTAAAAGAGGCTGGATTCCTTTCCTTGACCGTCCCGACTGAATACGGCGGCCAAGGGGCATCGCTTTATGAGCTTGTGCTCGTGCAAGAAACGATCGCCCAAGGCTCTGGGGCAACGGCATTGTCGTTTGGTTGGCACGCCAGCATTCTCATGCGTTTATTTTTGCTCCGCCGCTGGCCGGAGCCCGTTCTCGCCCGTTTGGCGAATGAAGTCGTTTGCCGCCACGCGCTCATCAACAGCGCCCACTCTGAACGGACAACTGGCAGCCCGGCGCGCGGCGGTAAACCGGAAACGACGGCCGTCTTTCGCCATGGCCGCTGGGTGCTTCGGGGGCGAAAGACATTTGCATCGTTAGCCCCTGCGCTCGATTACGTATTGATTTCCGCCACGATGGAAGACGGTCGGGTCGGTGAATTTCTCGTGCCGATGTCTGCTTCAGGCATCCGCATCGAGCCGACGTGGAACACGCTTGGCATGCGGGCGACGCGCAGCGATGATCTTGTTCTTGAAGAAGTCGAAGTCGACCAAGAGGCGCTCGTAGAGACGCTTGGAGAAGCGAACGAAGCCGCTCCGGCGCAAGGATGGCTGTTGCACGTGCCGGCTTGTTACTTAGGCATCGCCATTGCGGCGCGCAATGAGGCGCTTCGCTTTGCCAAGACGTACCAGCCTAATACCCTGCCTCACCCAATCGCCCTAACACCCGAAGTGCAGCGGAAAATCGCTGAAATGGAATGGCGCCTCACCCATGCGCGCCATTTCCTGTACGCGGTCGCCGACTTATGGGATCGCTATCCGGAAAAACGGATGGCGATGAAAGAGGAGTTGGCAACAGCCAAATTGGTCGCCACCAATACCGCGCTTGAAGTCGTCGATTGGGCGATGCGCATTGTCGGCGGACAAAGCTTGTTTGCTGACAATCCGCTTCAGCGGCATTACCGTGACGTCCGTGCTGGATTGCACAACCCGCCGGCGGATGACTTGACGTTTCAATGGCTTGCTAAGCGGGCACTGACCCACAACCCACCGGCGCAATGAAACAAGAAAGCGGGTGGAATAATAGAAAGATCACTCAAATGACACAAAAAAAGCTGTCCCCTCACAAAGCAGGGACAGCTTTTTCCATGCCAAGCCGTTATTCCACCTCAAGCGCCGAGCGCAAAAACTCGGGCAAGGCGAAACATTGGCGAAAGACCGCATCATTGACGTATTTCGTGTCGTTTGGAATGGTTGTCTGCGCCGGAAAATCGAGCGGCCGTTTCGAGCCGATCGTAAAGCTCCACAGTCCGCCTGGATACGTCGGCACCACCGCGGTGTACACAAGCACATGCGGGAACAGTTCGCGAATATTGCGGTACGTCCGTTTCAAAATATCCAAGTGGAAAATCGGCGACTGGCTTTGGCAGACCATCAGCCCGTCTGCTTTCAACGCGCGATGGACGTTGGCGTAAAACTCCGGTGAAAACAAGGCTTCCGCCGGGCCGACTGGGTCAGACGAGTCGATCATAATGACGTCGTAGACGTTTTCTTTCTCTTGCACAAACACGACGCCATCATCATAAACAAACCGCACGCGCGGATCCGATAAGTTGCCGGAGACGGCTGGCAAATGCTCTTTGCACGCCCGGACGACTTTTTCGTCGATTTCCACCATATCGATGGCTTCAAGATGAGCGTATTTCGCCGTCTCACGAGCTGCGCCGCAGTCGCCGCCGCCGATGATGAGCACCCGCTTCGCTTCCGGATGAAACTGCAGCGGCACGTGCGAAATCATTTCGTTATAAATATGGCCGTCAATCGAGGTCGTTTGCACGACGCCATCGAGTACGAGCATGCGGCCAAAATCGTACGAATCCAAAATCATCACATGCTGGTACTCGGACGGCTCGGCAAAAATCACCTCTTTGATTCGATAGCTGATTTTTAAGTTGTCGCGATCATCTTCGGTGAGCCAAAGCTCTCCATTGTCCATATGCAAGTAAGGTGGCAAAGCGCTTCCTTCGTGTTTCATTGTGACCTCCTTTAGTCATGCAGATGTTTTCACACCTTTCTAATCTTAATATATTCTTCGTCTTGTGGCAAACAAAGGGGATGTGATCGGCCGGTGCCGGACGTATTCATCCCGCCGCCCATGTTTGACGACTGGTTTCGTTTTTCCACCTGATGATCGTTCTTGCCGCCACATCCCGCGCAAAGGCCGCCATCGGTTTCGCATCATCCCGCGTCTTCCTTCCGTAGAGCGATGCCTAGTGATCGTGTGCCTGCCAAACGCCAAAAAACTCTCCAGCTTATAGCCAGAAAGTTTTCTCAACCGCGCCGCTCTTTCAATAAAGAACGAAGCGACGCTCGGTCTTCAAGCAAATCGGCGAGCGTATACGCATCCAGCACACGCAAAAACGCCTCTAACGCCTCGTGAAGTGCGAAGCGAAGCCGACATACCGGCGTTAAGACGCACTCATTGCCGTGGGCGGCAAAACACTCGACAAGCGACAAGTTTTCCTCCGTTTCGCGAACAACCGCGCCGATGACAATCTCCGCGGGGCGTTTCGCAAGGCGGATTCCACCGTTGCGCCCACGGATCGTTTCAATGTAGCCGAGTTTGCCAAGCTCATAGACGATTTTGCTTAAATGATGCTCTGAAATGGAAAAGGCAGCGGCAATGTCTTTGATGTTTGTTTTTTCTTCTTCATCAAGCGCGCCTAAAAACAAGAGGACGCGCAAGGCGTATTCCGTATAGTTCGTCAACTGCATCGTGATTCACAACCTTTAAGCGACATTCTTGATCCCATTGTACCACACCTGATTCGAACGGAGAATTGTGAACAATTTATTAAAGATGTATTTGAAATATTGTTTTTTCGCAGTGATCATGGTTGAATAAAAGATGTATTAAAAATACATGTTTTACAAGGGGATGAAATCATGACAACGACAACGAAATTGCATCCAAAAACGATTGAAATTGTGAAATCAACGGTGCCTGTCTTGGAAACACATGGCGAACAAATTACGAAGCGGTTTTATGAACTCATGTTTTCCAATCATCCGGAACTGCTCCATATTTTCAACCACGCCAACCAAAAGCAAGGGCGGCAGCAACGTGCCTTGGCCGCAGCCGTGTATGCGGCAGCGCGCTATATCGACCAGCTTGATGCTATTTTGCCGGTTGTGCGGCAAATCGGCCATAAACACCGCAGCTTAGGAATCAAACCAGAACAATACCCGATCGTCGGAAAGCATTTGTTGCTGGCGATCAAAGACGTGCTCGGCGACGCCGCCACCGACGAAGTGATCACGGCTTGGACGGAAGCATATGAAGCCATTGCGTCCGTTTTCATTCAAGTGGAAAAAGAGCTCTACGATGAGGCAGCGGCCAAACACGGAGGCTGGCGTGACTTTCGCCGATTTGTCGTCGTGAAAAAGGTGAAAGAAAGCGGCGTCATTACTTCGTTTTATTTGGAGCCGGAAGACGGCAAGGCCATCAGTGATTATTTGCCGGGTCAATACGTGAGCGTCAAACTGTCGATTCCGGGCGAGACGTATACGCATATTCGCCAATACAGCTTATCGGATGCACCTGGAAAAGGGTATTACCGCATCAGCGTCAAACGGGAAGCAGCTACAGCGGACAAGCCGGCCGGCATTGTTTCCAACTATTTGCATGATCATGTCCAAGAGGGCGACGTGCTCGAGCTTAGCGCTCCAGCCGGCGATTTTACGCTTGATTTGTCCAAAACGACGCCGGTTGTGTTCATCAGCGGCGGCGTCGGCATCACTCCGCTTTTGAGCATGGCGCATACGTTGGCCATCCGCCAACCGACCCGCCCAGCGGCGTTTTTGCATGCTGCTTTGAATGGCCGCGTGCACGCGTTTGATAAGGAGCTTCGGATGTTGGCGGAACGCCCGTCATTTTCTTACCGTATTTGTTACGAGTCGCCATCCGACGAGGATCGCCGCCATCCACATTTTGGCAAAGAAGGGCGGATCGACCTCGCATGGATGCAATCCGTGATCCCGACGAAAGACGCAGACTTTTATTTCTGCGGCCCGATGCCGTTTATGAAAACCGTCTATCGTGCCCTAAAACAATGGAGTGTGCCAGAGGAGCACATCCATTACGAATTTTTCGGCCCGGCCGGCGATTTGACGAAAGACTGAGAGAGGTTTTTCGCTTGCCAGGGGGATGACCCAAAAGGGTCATTTTTCTTAACAAAACACAACATATTGTTTCTTAATGATTGTTTTATACCTATATACGGTAATAAGAAAGGGTGTCCCGATCCTTTTGGGACACCCTCTTTTGTTATCTTCCCTGTTGGCAAGTTCATGAATTTTTTGTATGATGAATTGCAAGAAAAGCAAGAAAAGGGAGAGACAACGCATGACGACATTTCGCCAACATCGCTGGCAATCATTTTTGCAAGGTTACGAGCAGCGCGCTCGAATCCTTATCTCCTGCCCAGATCGCCCGGGCATCGTCGCGGCAGTGACGTCGTTTCTGTACGAACAAGGGGCGAATATCGTTGAATCGAGCCAATATTCGACCGATCCTGAGGGAGGGACGTTTTTTCTCCGCTTGGAGTTCGACTGTCCAAACATCGCCGAGCGAAAAGAAGAGATCGAAGCGGCGTTTGCCCCGATCGCTGCTGAATTTGAGATGCGTTGGCAGCTTCGGCTGCACAACGACATTCGGCGAATCGCGATTTTTGTCTCCAAAGCCGAGCATTGTCTGCTTGAACTTCTTTGGCAATGGCAGGCGGGAGAGCTGATCGCCGACATCGCCCTTGTCATCAGCAACCACCCCGACTTGCGCGAGACGGTCGAGTCATTTGGCATCCCTTATGTGCATATTCCGGTGACGAAAGAAACGAAAGCGGACGCCGAAGCCGAACAAATCCGTCTGCTTCGCGACTATCAGATCGACACCATCGTGCTTGCCCGCTACATGCAAATTTTGTCGCCGGCGTTTGTCGCTGAATTCCCGGGACGGATCATCAACATCCACCACTCATTTTTGCCCGCCTTTATTGGCGCGCGTCCGTATGAGCGGGCGTATGAGCGCGGCGTCAAATTGATCGGCGCCACATCGCACTACGTCACCGACGATTTGGATGAAGGGCCGATCATTGAGCAGGACGTCGCCCGCGTGGACCACCGCCACCATCCGGACGACTTAAAGCGGATCGGCCGACTGATCGAAAAAACGGTGCTCGCCCGGGCGCTTCGGTGGCATTTGGAAGACCGGGTCATCATCCACGGAAACAAAACGATCGTGTTTTATTGAACCCAAGCGGGAGAGGATTTTTCCTTTCCCGCATGGTATAATGAAGACAAGCAGGATTTGGCCGCCCAAAGAGCGAAATTTCATCCGTAGGGAAGGAGGGAAAAAGCCTATGGGAGAAAAACGGACGCCCAGCGGTTTTCTGTTAAAACAACGTGCGTTTTTAAAATTGTATTTGATTACGCTCACCGAACAGGAGCGGCTCTACGGGCTGAAGCTGCTTGATGTATTGCGCCAAGAGTTCAAGCCGTTCGGCTACCGGCCGAACCACTCCGAAGTGTATAAGGCGCTGCACGATTTGATCGAAGACGGCATTTTAAAACAAGTGAAACAGAAAAAAGAGGGAATGAAGTACCAAGAAGTCGTTTACTATCGGTTCGCCGAGGGCGGACAGGAAAAGGCGAAGCTGTACAAACGCCAGCTCAAAGCGGAGCTTGATCGGTGCGCGGCGCTCATTCGCAAGGCGATTGAGGACAACTTCGGTTGAGAGCGCCTCGTTTTTTCTTTGTTATATTTACATAATATATTTATGGTCTAGTTCTTTTGTTTTGCGTCCCGCCGGGCGATCTAGTAGAATGAGAGGGGAAGATCGCCACAGAGAGGAAGTCAGAAGATGGGAACATGGCCGTTGACGGTCACGAAAGAAATGGAAAAGCGAAAAGAACTGTTCCGCCGCGATCCGGATCGCGCGTTGATTGGAGCGGGCGGGTACAAGGCGGCAGATGAGGCGATCGTGCACGATGCCGCCATTGCGCTCGCGCTTGGGAAAAACGTGCTCTTAAAAGGCCCGACCGGATCGGGAAAAACGCGGCTTGCTGAAACGTTGTCCGCTTTGTTTGGTCAACCGATGCACAGCATCAACTGTTCCGTGGACTTAGACGCCGAAGCATTGCTCGGTTTTAAGACGATCGTGCACAAAAACAGCCAGGCGGTGATCGAGTACGTGCCCGGACCAGTCATCCAGGCGATGACAAAAGGGCATTTGCTATATATTGACGAAATTAATATGGCGAAACCAGAGACGCTGCCGATTTTAAACAGCGTCCTTGACTACCGGCGGCGGCTCACGAATCCGCTCACCGGCGATCTCGTGCAGGCGAAACCGACATTTGGCGTCATCGCCGCGATCAATGAAGGCTATATTGGCACCGTACCGCTCAATGAGGCGCTCAAAAACCGGTTTGTCGTCATCAATGTGCCGTATGTACAAGGAGAAACATTAAAATCGGTATTGTTGGCGCAAACTACATTAACGGATGAAACGTTGATCGATCGTTTCGTCGCCCTGTCGGCTGATCTGCTTGTGCAGGTGCGAAACGGACAAATCGCCGAGGAAGCGGCTTCGGTGCGCGCTTTGTTGGATGCGTGCGATTTGGCGGCGTACATGCCGCCATTGCGGGCCATTGAACGAAGCATCGTCGATAAGCTCGACGATGAACGGGAACGGGCCGCAGTGCGCAACATCGCTGAAACGTGGTTTGACGAATAGGAGGCTCGGCATGGAGCGGTTTATGATGTTCAATGACCGAACGGTCGACTCGAGTTTGGTCATGCAGCTTTCTGACCTCGCCCAAACGCTCATGCGCCGCCGCGACGTTGCCATCCAGTTCGCCGCCCATTCCGGCGTGCATTGTGTCAAGCCGGTCGTTTACGTCAGCCATTTTTGGGATGGGTATCCACCATTGGAGCGGGAAACGGCAATGAAAAGCGACGTCGGCTTGCGCATCATCGGCACGTATCGGCACACCGACCGATTGGCGGTTCGCGCCTTCCGACATGCGGTGGAATCCCGACCGCTCTCCAAGCTTTCCAAACAGCTGTTTACATTCGCTGAAGATCTTCGCTTGGAAGCCGTCTGTGAGCGGGAACGTCCCGGGATGAAGCGATGGTTCCGCACGCGCCGCCGCTTGTACCGCCGCTACTTCACTCAGCAATGGCAAGCGAATCGAACGCGCGGCGCTTGGGCTGATCAGTTTTTGGCGGGGATGTATTTGCGGCTCACGGCCGATTCGCCGCTTGATGATGCGCCGCTGGCTCCGATGGCGGATGAAGCGGTGCAGGCGCGCCTTGAAACGTTATGGCCGCAATTTTTTGATGCTTCCTCGACAGCCGAGGTGGCGGACTGGGCGTTCGCCGTTGTGGAACTGATGAAGGACGTGCTGCCTCATGATATGGTCAATGCCTATACATCGCTGCCAATCGTTGAGGATGATGCGGACGAGAAAACGATGACGCTTCAAGATCTCAAACGGACCAACCCATTGGAAAACCGCGATGCCCTTCAAGAGGCCGATGGAGAGGCCAAGCGGCAAGTGCTGCCAACGTGGCATCGGGAAACGAGCCGGGCGGGTGGAAGCTTTCTCCGCTTTGAGCTCGAACGAGGCAGCCGCACCGAGATCATCAGCGATAAGGCGAGGCCGGGTGAAGACGGTGATCAGGCGCTGGCCGTCGTGAAAGGAACGTCTCGGCCGACGGCGCGAAACGAGTATGGCCTGGAAGCGCAAGCATCCTTCAGCGAACAGCCGCCGGCTGGAAACAGTGCGCCGTATGGCGAGGCCAACCGCCAAGCCGATCTTGTGCTTCTTCCTTCGTCGCCAAACCTCGCGCATCTTGAGCAATACCGCGCCAAACAGGCGGCGGTGGCGCCGTACCGAAAACGGCTTGTGCGCATCATGGAACAATGGCTTGAACACAAGCGCTCCGCTTGGCGCATGAACTTGCCCGTCGGTCGGCTGCGCAAACAATTGGTGTCGTTTTTCACTGATGAGCGGCCGCGCTTGTTTTACAAAAAAGGCGAGCCGACGCGGCGGTTTGATGCAGTCTTCGGCCTGCTTGTCGATTGCTCGGCTTCGATGCATGACAAAATGGAAGAGACGAAAACCGGGCTCGTTCTTTGCCATGAGGTGCTGAAAACGTTGCGCGTGCCGCACCAAATTGTCGGATTTTGGGAAGATGCGAACGAAGCAGCCGCTTCGCGTCAGCCGAACTATTTGCAGATGGCGGTCTCATTCCATCGCTCGCTTGAGCCGTCGAGCGGCCCGGCGATCCTGCAGCTCGAGCCGCATGAAGATAATCGCGATGGATTGGCGATTCGCTGGATGACCGAACAGCTCCTCAAGCGCCCGGAAGCACAAAAAGTGCTGCTCGTCTTCTCTGACGGCGAACCCGCCGCGTACGGATATGAACAAAACGGCATCATCGATACGCACGAAGCAGTCGCCGAAGCGCGCCGCCGCGGCATTGAGGTCGTCAATCTCTTTTTAGGCCACGGGGCCGACGATGAGTCAACGCGGCGGACGATTGAAAACATCTATGGTCGCTTCCGCGTCTTTGTTCCGCATGTGAGCGAGTTGCCGGATCGGCTGTTGCCGCTCTTGAAAACGTGGTTGCAAAAAAGTTTGTGACAAAAAGGTGGGACCCCATGATCAAATTATTCACTGACAGCGATCTAGACGGCATCGGTTGCGGATTGCTCGCGAAGCTGGCGTTTGCCGAGGTGAACATTTCGTTTTGTTCCTATCGCAATTTGGATGAACGGGTCGTCCAATTCTTGCAAAGCGACGAGGCCAACGGCGCCATGTTGTTTATCACCGACTTGGCCGTCGGCAAGGAAGTGGAACAGCAACTCGCCGAACGGGCGGCGCGCGGCGGCCATGTGCAAGTGATCGACCACCACGTGACGGCGCTTCATTTCAATGACTACCCGTGGGGACAGGTGGTGCCGGTGAGGGATGATGGCAAAAAGACGTGCGCCACCTCGCTCTTTTACGACTATCTCGTCCGCGAGGGAAAACTCGCACCTAATGAAACGCTAGATGGGTTCGTCGAGCTCGTCCGCCAATACGACACGTGGGAATGGGAAGAGAATGGGAATTTGCAAGCGAAGCGGCTGAATGATTTGTTGACGATTTTCGGGCTTGACGGCTTTTGGGAGACGATGAGCGAGCGGCTCGCCTCCAGAGAACCGTTCTCCTTGACCGAGACGGAAGAGCTGCTTCTCGATATGGAAGAGAAGAAAATTCAGCGTTACATTCGGCAAAAGCAAAAACAGCTTGTTCAGCGCTGGCTTGGTGACTATTGCATCGGCGTCGTCTTTGCCGAGCGCCATTTGTCGGAATTGGGCAATGCGTTATCCAAGCGTTATCCTCATCTTGACTTGATCGCTTTAGTCAACATGGGGACGAAACATATTGGCTTTCGCACCATTCATGATGACGTCAACGTCGCTGAGTTTGCCCTGCAATTCGGTGGCGGCGGCCATCCCAAGGCGTCCGGCTGTTTGATCGATGATACAACATTTCCGCTGTTTGTCGTCGAGACGTTCCCGCTTCTGCCGGTATACGGTGATGCGGAACAAAACCAATTGAACAAAAAAGACGAGGCCGAAGGAGTGTTTTGGACAAATCACCATGGCCAATGGTGGCTGAGTCGTAAAACCGCTCAAGGTTGGAACGTGTATGCCGATGGGGGAGAGACCCATACGTTCCCAGAGGAAATCGCCGGCGAACGCTGGCTGAAGCGGCAGTTTGCCGCTGGCCTTGCCCATGATGCAGCCGTGCTCGACTTTTTAAGCGTTCGGCTCGGACGAGACAAAGATGCCATTCAAGCCGACTATAAAGCGGCCGTCAAACAATACAAGCAACAAACCGGCATTGAATCATGATGCCGGTTTTCTTTTTCTAAGAAACTGAACTGTGCTAAATCGGATTGCGGCGCTAACCGGCAAGGTCATCACAACCCGCAAGGTCCAACAGCCACATATGCGCAAAAAGAAAAAGGTGTTCCGATCTCTTTTAGGAAGGATTGGGACACCTTTATTTGTTGCGGAAACGCCGAAGAGAAAATGTTAACATAATTGTAACAGTTTTTGTGTTTAGGAAAAACAGTCTTTGATTATAATAATAATAGGGAGGTGAAGACGGTGAAACAGTATGTCTTTTCCTTCTACACAGTCCAAGGGAAAACGATTGTGTGGGAAGAGGCCATTTCGGCATCTGGGATGATGGAAGCCTTTTCAAAAGCCCAACGGCTTCTGGTGAAACATAAGCAAGAAAAAGGCGTGCCAGTTCGCGTTCGGTATAAAGGCGTCCGCTATCGTCAAACGGATATTGCCTAAACGAAAGGAGAAAGGATGAGATCATGCGGTCCCTGCAGCTGCCGACGCGCAGTGGGTAACGTGCAGCTTCTTGAATGAGAATCAAGAGGCTGCGCGTTTTTATTTTATTTTAGGTGGGCGTGTCGATGGGCGTTTTTTTGTTTTGTCTCACTATTATGAGACTACTTGTTATCGAAACAGACTCTTTCGTAACTTCTTATAATTTATATTATGTCTACTAAAATGTAAAAAATATATGAGTGGCGTTTGATTACCACTACTCTTTCTTTATTTGATAAAATTCTTCGCTAAATTGTTTGTCTTGTTTCAACCATCTAAAATAAGTTCCTAATGTAATTCCAACTGTTTCACATGCTTGATGAACGCAATAACTTTTTCGATATTCATCGATAAAAGCTTTTTTTCTTGCTGCAACAGCTTGTTTTGTTCTTTTTAATTTCGCATTTTGCAATGTTTCTGCATCCATATTTTTATCTGGGAACGCTTCGAATTTGCGTTTTAAGTATAATCCTTTATCGTGATAAATCCAGTCGTAAAATTCCTTAATGTTTTTTCTGCCGCTCATATATAAACGAATATGTTTTTCTTTTTTGGTTAAGTACACGTCAAATCCTCGCGCTTTTAGATGATGTTCTAATACCGTCATGAAATCGAGAGAACCGCCAACAAAACTGACTAAATAGCCACGAGAATAAATATTTCCATCACCGTCAAAATAGCCTCTTATAAAATGATTTAAATACACTTCTGGAACATACGGAAATTTTATATCCAATGATTTATTTGGTGTGACACCATGTATCTCCATTAGATCGTTTTTCATAACTTTGCTATTGAGATATAACATATAAACACCAGTTTGCTTATTTTGATAAAGTGGTTGATTAGACCCTAATTCGTCTCTGATTTGTTCTAAAATATATTTTTCTTTTTGCGCGAATCCGATCGTCTGAAAATCATTGGAGACAAAACCGTCCGCTATAAAAAAACCTAAGATATAAGCCATATTTTTAGACCAAGTCTTGAAATAATCTTCATTTAACTTATACTTACGCTTCCAACTACCAAACGGCCTTTTTTCAATATTATGATCAGACAAAATCATTCTTATATATCTTGGGGACACATTGGAAAGCTTTGCAATCTCAGTGGTACTAGCACCTTCAAGATAAAGTTTTATAATTTCGTCTATCTCCAACGTTCGTTTTATATTTTTTCTTGTCATCTTTAAAACCCCTTCCATATTTATTTAAAATATATTATAAGAACAAATGTTCTTATTGTCTATATAAATTAAAATATTCGTAATAATCCCTTCCCCACTTTAATTAATGAATGGAAATAAATCACAAAACAAAAAAGAGACAGTAAAGTGTAAGTACTGTCTCATCACGCCGCTTTATTCCTTATGCTCCAGAATGGCTTGCCACTCTTTCTCCCGATCTGTTTCCTAGGGTTCGATTCGGTAGCTCAGCCAGGCAGCAGGCAGAATCAGGCTGGATAACAGTTGCTCAAGTTTAATCCCGATCCCGATAATGAGGCTTTTCCGCCGTTTGGAGAACTTCTAATTCAACATGGTTACTCTGGACAGCTCAACGATATTACAGAAACGTATATTCGTTATCCAACATCAGATTACGATTCACCTAAATTTTATAGAGATATATGCAGATACTAATTTAGCTTGTATTAACTGAAGCTTCCCATTTTACATATTCATCAAATTGTTCATCATCAGATGCAATGAAATCTTTTTCAACTTCAATGGTGACTGCAACTATTTCTTTTCGTTTCTTCCACCTGGAACAAATTCATTTCGGCACCATTTTACAAAGTTTCTCGAATGACACAGATATGTTTTTGCCGTGTCATCAGCTAACAGACCTTCTTTCCATTTTTCTTTTACCTCATTCTCATAGATTTGATACAATTCTTCTAATTTCTTTATAAATTCCTGTGATGCCCTCATCTGAATCAGCTCCCGATTAATATTTTATTAAGCAATTGGTAGATATGGTTTGTGTGTTGGAAGTTGAGATTGTGACCCGATAAAAAGCACCTGATCTTTTATCAATCCGTCAAACCATCTTGTTTGGATAGCGCGGTCCGCGGATCTTACTCGGCATGAACTGAACTCATTTAGCTATCTTCCATCTCTACTCTATACCCATTCTTCCAACGAAAACACGTCATTTCTTTCAAAGTCGTGAAGAATGGCCGGAGGCAGCAGTTCACGCACTCTCTCTTTAGTCGACCAGCAATAATCGATATGCTCTTCCGAAAGAACAACTTCATGATGATCGCTTTTGCATAAGTATGTAAGAATGACGACTTGCCGCGTTGCGTGCGTTTGAAACGTCGTCGCATATAAAATCCGCTCCACCTGTCAAGGCCGATTATTTTTTCCCCAAAATCGCCGGTTTAAAATTCCCCAGAAGGACCTTTCATTGATCCTTCTGTTTTTCTTCTTGGAGCCTCTTTTCCCGTAATCGATAGCTTTCCCCCTTTAGGTTGAAAATGATGGAATGATGCAGTAATCGATCTAACATCGCTGTCGCCAAAACCGAGTCTCCCACGATTTCTCCCCATTCCCCAAAGCTTTTGTTGGAGGTGAGGATAATCGGGGCATGCTCGTACCGCCGGGCGATCACTTGAAATAAGTAATGAGCGCTGTTCGGGTCCAGTTTTAGATACCCCATTTCATCAATAATGAGAACGGTTGGCTTCACAAAGACACGAAGCTTTTTCTCCAACTTTCCTTCCTGGTCGGCTCTTCTTAACTGATTGACCAAATCGTGAGCGGTAATAAAATACGTTTTATATCCTCTTGCGATCGCCTCCATTCCAATCGAAATTGCCAGATGTGTCTTCCCAATCCCCGGTGGACCGAGAAAGAGGATATTTTCTTTCCGGTCAATAAAGGACAACGTAAGCAGTTCTCGAATCCGGCGCTCATCCACCGAAGGCTGCGCGGTAAAATCAAACGTATCGATCGTCTTGCGATACGGCAGTTTGGACAGCTTGATGAGCGTTTGGATCGATCGTGCCTGTTTTTCGACGATTTCTGCCTCTAATAAGCGGAATAAAAACTCTGAATATGATATATTATGAGTAGAGGCGTATTCTGCCATGGCGGACCATCGCTCCGCCATGACAGGCAAATGGAGTTGGTGGCAATACTCGTGTATTCGTTCTTTCATGAGCTTTCCCCTCGCAGGAATGCGTCATAAACGGACAATGGACGAGTATCCACTTCCACCGAAACAGGCGAAATGGTGGCGGCCATTTCCGTCTGTTTCTTTTTGATTTTTTCGGCGAATGAAATCACTTTTTTCTGTTGGTCCACGTGAGAAATCTCCTCCCCTCGAAAGTACAATCGAATATCTCCATTTAATCGCTCCTTCACCAGAATTTCTTTGCCCGCATACTCCGCCGATAAGAGCCATTGTTCCCCTTTGTAGGAGAAACTGCCATCCCAATGCACCTTCCGATAGGAAAGATAGCTCGTATCGTAATCTTTCAACGGAAGAGGCTTGAGTGACTCCTCGGCCCAACGCTCTTGCGGAGAAATACCGGTAGTGGCGTTTGGCTTCCGATTCGCCACTTGATCGAGCCAACGATGTAAAAGGAAATTTAATTCTTCGATGCTTTCAAACGATGTTCCTACATAGAAGTGATCCATAATATACTGAATGGCTCGTTCGACTTTTCCCTTTTGTAAATTAGCACATTATTTCAGAATCCCTTTTTCAAATTATTTCGGACGGATTCGGAAATAATGTGCAAAATCTTTGCGAATTATTCCAGGTTTTGCAGATTATTTCCGAACATTTGCACATTATT